>CAZYJA010000108.1:6598-7787 GCA_964647245.1 uncultured Syntrophomonas sp.
TTCCTGGGTCTTACCCAGAACTCTGTGTGGAACCGAGTCCAAAGCGGT
This sequence comes from uncultured Syntrophomonas sp., assembly GCA_964647245.1. Taxonomy (GTDB): domain Bacteria; phylum Bacillota; class Syntrophomonadia; order Syntrophomonadales; family Syntrophomonadaceae; genus PHAA01. The sequence goes on from CAZYJA010000108.1 coordinate 6,647, forward strand.
CTGGACATCCACATCCAGAGGCATCTCCAAAACCAGACTGCCGTAATCGGGAGCAAACAGCAGGGCGTTGGTCGCGCCTAGGGTTAAGGCTTGGTCTGCCAGGGAGAAACCGATCCGATTGCCAAAAGACATTTTGCTGATAGCCTCGGCGATGCCGCCCCCGCGTACGGGATAGGCAGCCAGTATTTTGCGGTCATGAATCAACTGAGTGATTTGTTGATACGTTTGACCTAACAATGCAAAGTCAGGCAGCTCACAGGCGTCTCTTTCGATAGGGATAAATACCACCTGGCTGTCGGTCTTCTTGAATTCAGGAGAAATCAGATTCCTGACATCAGCCGTGTCAACGGCAAAAGCCACCAGGGTGGGCGGGACATTTAGGTCTTTGAAGGTGCCGGACATGCTGTCTTTCCCGCCAATGGCCGGGATCCCCAGTTCCATTTGAGCATAGTAGGCACCCAGCAAGGCAGCGAAGGGCTTGCCCCATTTGCTGCTGTCCGTTCCCAGCTTTTCGAAATACTCCTGCAGGGTTAAGCGTATGGTCTGATAATTGCCACCCATTGCGACAATTTTCGAGACGGCTTCGATCACCGCGTACATTGCGCCATGGAAAGGACTCCACTTGGCTATTTGGGCATTATAGCCATAGGCCATGAGTGTACCTGTATTGGTATCACCGGATTGCACCGGCAATTTAGCGGCCATGCCAATCGCGGGAGTTGCCTGGTATCGGCCGCCGAAGGGCATTAGAACCGTACCGGCCCCGATGGAGCTGTCAAAACGTTCCACCAATCCCCGCTGCGAGCAGATATTTAAATCCTGTAAATTGTTCAGCCAGGCTGTTTTGATGTCTGCGGTAATGCTGGCGGTCTTTTCTTTAAAATAGTTATCTTCGACAGAAGGCTCCTGTACACAGACTTCCGTATGCTGTTTTACCCCGTTGGTGTCCAAAAAATCCCGGGCGATATCTACGATGGTGGTGCCTCGCCAGAACATTTTCAGCCGTCTGTCCGCAGTTACTTCAGCAACCTGAACGGCTTCCAGATTTTCTGATTCAGCCAGGGCCTTAAAGTCATCGGCATTTTCTTTGGCTATAACCACGGCCATTCTTTCTTGAGATTCAGAAATCGCCAGCTCGGTT
>CAZYJA010000108.1:7797-8656 GCA_964647245.1 uncultured Syntrophomonas sp.
CCTCATATTTTTTGGGCACTGCATCCAGATGAATGACTAATCCATCGGTTAATTCCCCTATGGCCACCGAAACACCGCCTGCGCCAAAGTCATTGCATTTTTTGATGAGTCTGCTGGCCTGAGGGTTTCTGAACAGCCGTTGTACCTTTCGTTCTGTCGGGGGGTTTCCTTTTTGAACTTCAGCACCGCGGGTAAAGATGAATTCTTCAGTATGTTCCACCGAAGAACCGGTAGCTCCCCCGCAGCCATCCCGACCAGTTTTGCCGCCCAAAAGAATCACTACATCTCCGGCTGCCGGAGTTTCTCGGATAACGCTGCCCTTTGGCCCTGCTCCGATGACTGCCCCGATTTCCATTCGTTTGGCAATAAAGGCTTCATCATACACTTCCGCCACTTGTCCGGTAGCAAGTCCAATCTGATTGCCGTAGGAACTATACCCAGCGGCTGCACCGGTGGTGATTTTTCGCTGAGGCAGCTTTCCCGGCAAGGTTTTAGATATACTAACCCGGGGATCACCACTGCCGGTTACCCTCATGGCCTGGTAAACATAAACCCGGCCGGAAAGAGGATCTCTGATGGCGCCCCCCAGGCATGTGGCAGCCCCGCCAAAAGGCTCGATTTCGGTGGGATGATTATGGGTTTCGTTCTTAAACATGACTAACCAATCTTCTTTTTTACCGTCAATGTCAGCTTCCACTACAATGCTGCAGGCATTGATCTCATCGGAAAGGTCTAAATCCTGAAGTTTGCCTTCTATTTTCAGCTTTTTCATCCCCAAGACTGCGATGTCCATGAGGCAGACATCCCTTTCCTCAGAACCGTACACAAAGCTGCGATCCTTCAGGTAGGTTTCATATGC
>CAZYJA010000109.1:0-1654 GCA_964647245.1 uncultured Syntrophomonas sp.
AGAGTCTCAGTGCCGGAGCACCAACTACATCCCTTCATACAATAAACAATAAATCCGCAAAAAGCTGGAGATTATAATGGGCCAGATTATATTTAGTCCCATCTCCGATGGCGGCGCAGTCCATATTAGCTGCCAGGGCTGCTTCGATGCCTGCTTTAGCATCTTCCACTACCAAACACGATTGCGGTTCAATATTTAACCCCTTACTGGCATTTAAAAATACCTCCGGATCAGGTTTCGAACGGGTTATATTGGTACCATCCGATATCACCTCAAAGTAATTTTCCAAACCGATTTGTTTTAAGATAAACTTGGTATTCTTGCTGGATGAACCTATCGCCATATGAATTCCCCGGGATTTTATCTGGTCCAGGGTATCTTTCACCTCCGGACTGAGGTCGGCCGGCGACATGTTTTGCAGTAGATTACGGTAGAAGTTATTCTTTTTATCAGCGTAATAAAGTTTTTCCGCTTCCGTAAGCAGACCATTATATGACTCCAGGATTATCTCCAGACTTCCCATGCGACTGACGCCACGCAGGCGGTTATTAATGTTCTCATCGAATTTCACCCCGATATCAGCGGCTATTTGTTGCCAGGCCAGAAAGTGAAATTGGTCGGTGTGGCAAATAACCCCATCCAGATCAAATATAACTGCTTTATACTTCATATAAACCTCCCTTTGTCAGTCGCCTGGCGGGTGACCGTAAGTGTGTCTGCCAAAATATACTCTTTTCCATATACCGATATCGTTTTTTCACTACCGCTTTCCAGCCGGAAAATACATTCCTTGGCTTTAACATGAACCATAATCCGGCTAGCTTCAAAGCAGATTTTGAATCGGTAAGCAGTCCAGGCCCGGGGTAGAATAGGAGCAAAACATATCCCGCTGGCTTTAAGCCGAACTCCCCCAAAACCATAGATTATGGCCATACAATTACCGCCCATATTGGCAGTATGAATACCATCCTGGGTATTTCCATACTTATCATCCAGGTCTAAGCGAGCTATATCTTTGAAATAGGCAAAGGCTCGGTCTTCCAAACCCAATCGGGCCGCCATAATACTGAATATACAGCGGGATAGAGAAGAGTCATGGGTAGTAATTTTTTCGTAATATTTAAATGAATTAAACATGGTTTCGTAGGACTGGGCGTCTTCCAGAACAAAATGCGCCATAACTGTATCCGCTTGTTTGCATATTTGATGACGATATAAATGTAAGGGATGATAATGCAGCAGCAAAGGGAATTTATCTTTCGGGATGCTGGCAATATCCCAGGCTTTCTTCTGCAAAAAAGAGTCATCCTGCGGATTTATCTTTAGTATTTCATCGTAAGGCAAGTACATCATGGCCGCGGCTCTTTTAAAATCCGCAATTTCGGCTGCGGTTAGCTTTATTTTCTGTTCTAGCTCATTTAACTGAGCGGACCCTTTTAATAAATAATAAAATTCTACCGCCCAGTTCAAGTGGTATTGGGCCAGAACATTGGTAAAATAATTGTTATTTACGATACAGGTATATTCATCGGGACCGGTAACATCATGGATATAGAATTTCCCTTCGTGAAAATTGCCGGCATCTATCCACAAACGCGCGGTTTCAAAAATAATCTCAGCCCCTATTTCCTGAAGAAAGACTATATCTTTGGTG
>CAZYJA010000109.1:1664-8621 GCA_964647245.1 uncultured Syntrophomonas sp.
CTGCATAAGCCACATCGCCATTAATATGATACTGAGCCGAACCGGCCGGGAAAAACCCGGAGCACTCCCGGCCCATAATCGTGCGCCAGGGATACAGAGCTCCCCGGTTATGGCCTAGAATTCGGGCATTTTCGCGGGCCATCTCCAGAGTAGCATAACGGTATTCCAGCAGCTTTCGGGAAATAGAGGGATTGGTAATGGTGAAAAACGGCAGAATATACATCTCCGAATCCCAGAAATAATGCCCCTCATAACCATCTCCGCTTAGCCCTTTGGGGGCTATATTACTGTATTTATCTTTGCCGATGGATTGCAGCAATTGATATAAACTGAAGCGGATGGAGTTATTAAGTGAATTATCACCTTCAATTTCAATCAGGCAATTCTGCCAATAATCATCCAGATATTCAGTTTGCCGGTTATACAAGGTTTCCAGGGGAACAGAAAGGGCTTGGTGCATTTCTATTTCCGCTTGCAGTCGGCAATTTTGGTAGCGAATAGAATCGCAGAAGACCGCATATTTTATCAGCCTGATTTTGGCCCCCGGTTTAGCAGCCGTATAAAATCTGCATAGGGCATCATTATTATCCATTACAAATTCTTGTTGGTGGGCTGGCAATAACACATTTTTTACACAACTGCAAAGCTCCAACTCCGATTTGGAGGTTCTGGAACTAATATAAGAAGTACCGTCTTTTATTTCAAAACCTAACGGGGTTAAATACTGAATACGTTCACAGGCAACCCGCGGATCAGCCGGATTAATATAATTTAAAGCGGTTCCAGCATGAACCGATTCAATAATTGCTTGACCGGAAAAGTTCAATGGTTCAACTTCATATTCAATGGTGAATAGGGGAAGCTGCTGAAAAGAGGTCATACGCGTAACGGTCAGCTGGATTTCTTTTCCCTGGGGCGAACGCCATTTAACCCTTCTAATGGTAACCCCCTGGCTCATATTCAGGCATAATTTGCTTTCCAAAACGGTCCCGTTAAACATGCTGAACTCTTCACCATCAAAAGCTATGCGGATAGTCTGGGTATTAGCTATGTTTAAAATGGTTTGTTTTTCATCCGCCAATCCGTACAATTTTTCCGCTTGGGGCAGGTTGGCATAGTCATAGAACCCATTGATATATTGACTGGGGGTAAAGTCATAGCCCGTCGGATATCCCTCTTCAAAATCGTAACGAATTCCGATATACCCGTTGGCATTATGGAAAAGCACCTCATTTAATTTCAAATCGTAAACAGCTAAAGGAATATTATTTAACTCGTAAACAGCTGGTAAACTCTCCATAAATTTGCTCCTTTATTAATATTAGAACCTCTTACCCAACCTTGCTGATATTCACCAATCTTTTTAAAATGGTGCGCATCGCTTGCCAGGATTTCAGATGATGGTTGGCAGATGTACTTTCCATGCCTACTTTAATTGAAAAAGCATCTTCTGGAAGTGATGAAAATAAGTCTTCATCGGTATAATCGTCTCCCGCTCCGAGTATGAAGTCAAAGTTGTTATTCTGAATAAATATCGAAGATACATATCCCTTATTAACTCTAGTATCTTTGACTTCCAGTACTTTATTGCCTTCCTGAATGCCCAGATTGGTGGATCGAGTCAGACCCATAAGATTTTCTCTTATCTCACCCAAAATGCCAGCGGCCATATCCGGTTCACATTGCCGGTAATGCCAGGCAATAGAATCATCTTTATCTTCAATAAAAGAACCGGGGGTTCGATCCGTATACAAAACCAGTACCGGGCGCACCGAATCTTTCCACTCATTGTCCACGGGGATGGTCATGGTCCACTCGCTTTGATCAGGATGATGCAGCCACAATCCGTGCGAAGCTAAAATATGCAAATTAAGATCCCCTAACCATTCCTCCAGGAGGAATTTATCGCGGCCAGAGACAATTACCACGGTATTTTGGGGGTCATTGGCTAAATCGGCCAATAACATTTTTAGCTCCTGATCCGGCTTAGCCTGCTCGGGAATCGATTTGAATCCCACCAGGGTACCATCATAATCCAGAAAAAGCACCCTTTTTTGCGCGGTTTGATAGGCCTTTTCAATAATATGGCTGTCTTTTTCCAGGTTTTTTATAGATATATTCTGGCCATAATCGGCAACGGTACTATTTAAGGTGTTTAAAAATTGACTGGCCCAAAAATTTACGTTATAACGCTGCAAACGTTTATGCATCATTTTATTTCTGGCGATTTTTTCATCCCGGGGCATTTCGAGCGCGGTCTTGATACCTGAAGCAATGGCATCATAGTTGTTGGCATTGACAATTACCGCTTCGGATAACTCACTGGCTGCACCGGCGGTTTCGCTGATAACCAGCATGCCTTCATAATCGGTTCTGGATGCAATATATTCCTTAGCCACCAAGTTCATGCCATCTCTTAGCGGGGTTACCAATAGAACATCCGCATGGCGGTAAAAATAAATTAAGTCTTTTTGTGAAAATGAACGGAAGAAAAACCAGACCGGCATCCAGGCCAGGGTTCCATACCGGCCATTTAATTTGCTGACCAACCCTTCTATTTCGGTTAACAATTTACTATAAGAGTCTACCTCTTCCCGCGAAGGGGCAACAATGAGAACTAATCTGACCTTTTCATGATACTCTGGATATTTCGCCAGAAAGCGACCGAAAGATCTAATTCGTTCCGGTATACCCTTAGTATAATCAAGCCGGTCTACAGATATAATCATTTGCGTATCTTTGATGGTGTCCGCTATTTTGGCAACTTCCTGCAATTCTTCTTCATCATAGTCTTTGGAAAAATAACTATAATCAATACCCATGGGAAAGGCACCAACTTGAATGATGCGTCCTTCATAATCGATTTTGTTAAAACTGTGGTCCAAACCCAACAATCTGCGCACACTGCTCAGGAAGTGACGTGCATAGTCGTAAGTATGAAATCCTATTAAATCCGCCCCCAAAAGACCCTGCAGGATTGGTTCGCGCCATACCATCAATCTAAAGATTTCAAAAGAAGGGAAGGGTATATGTAAAAAAAAGCCCACTTGAGCTTGGGGGTATTTATCTTTAATCATCTGCGGCAACAACATCAACTGATAATCATGTATCCAGATAACGTCATTTTCCTCGATGATCGTTTCAACCACCTCAAAGAACTTGCGATTTACATTTTGGTAAGATTTCCAATTTGAGAATTCGTATTCGGTTTTGCTGGTGAAATAATGAAACAGTGGCCATATTGTCTTATTGCAAAATCCATAATAATACTCTTTGATCTCCTGCTTGGACAAAAAAACGGGCAGACATTTATAGTCCTCTATTAGCTTATTTTGCATCCGGTCCTTTTCTATTGGATTTATTTCTTCATCCGCCATTCCATGCCATCCGACCCAAATACTATCTGCTTGCTCATGATAGCTCTTTAATCCGGTTGCCAGTCCGCCGATACTCTCGTGATACTGAAAATCGCCTTCGCCATTAGTAACCGTTACGGGTAAGCGATTGGAAATGAAAATTACTTTACTCATGATTTAAGCTCCTTTCCCAGTATATGTACATTGTAACCTAACATTAGTAAAATTGACCACCGCTAGTGCTAGAGCGTCAAGGACCGTCCCCTATGAACCACCATCGAGTGACCGGCGTCGGTCGCTGTCACCACATAATTCGTATAAACCAATAAAAAAGGGGAAACTATTAGAAGGAGCAACCTTTTGAAAACGGGGTTATTTAATGAAAAGTTTCTTGCGCAGACTTAGAAACCTGACATTAGAAAAAGTAATGAGACATTTTGTGAATTTTATATATAAAAGAGCTTCCCTTTTCGTGGTAGTCAAAAAACTTGATACGATACCACGTTGGCCAGAACCAAAATTGAATGTCGAATGTAGACTATTGAATACTGATTATATTCAGCAAATATCTAACCTGAGTAATTTAGATCGAAAAAAGATAAAAGGCTTTTTTAAAAATGGTTCAAAATGTCTGGCAGCCTTTCATAATGGCCAACTGATAGCCTATGTATGGTGTCACTACCACGATTATTATTTCCCTTTTTTTGCTTACTGTTTAGATGTTCACCAGACTGCATACATCGGGCCTAACTTCGTATCTCCAGAATTTAGGGGGAATCGATTACATAGATTTCTGCTGACCAAGCTGTTGGCTATTCTGCAGGAGGAAGGTTACCAGAATATCTGGAGTAGTGTTCTAGACAATAATTATCCCTCCATAAAGGGACTCATGCAGGTAGGGTTTAAGCCTCAACAGAATGTCGAAGTGATTCGGGTATTTAAAACAATAGCCTATAAAAATACAACCGAAATTGACCAATGGTATACGTCCAGGGTACCCAAAACAGCTCCCGCCAAATGGCAAAAAGCCAGAAACCAATAGGCATCCTTCAATCTCCAACCCGCACTGTCGTTTCCTAAGTTTATGGTAGAAAGAATGGAAACGTCTATGATGTTGACCGGTTGAATCGTAAGTAGTGCCATTATTACAAATTATCTTGATTTTGATTAAGAAAATAATTATCGAGACGAGAAATGGCCATCCCCAAACAGAAAAATAGCAGGTCAACTGCTATTTTCACTGATTAAATCCACAATGGGCCTAAAAGATGAATCAGTCCCTGGGTCTGCTTTTTTCGTGTTTGCTTTCATGAACCCCAATGACCTGGCCATTAATCATCCCTTGGTCCGCATTATCGCGGGGCTCCATTTTGCGGAGTTCCGGATTACTTTTATCCCGATCCTTGATTCTGTTTTTGTTGTTATGCATTTTTAGTCCTTCCTTTCGAGGTTGAATATTCTGGCGATACAAAATGAGCCAAGGTGATTACAAATTTTAGTTTATGCTTTAGCGATAATCAAAAAGGGATTGTTAATTTATATGCACCTGCTACTGTTGGCCAAACAGCAATGTCCATCCATTCATGCCCACCTGCTATTAATCGATATAGGCATCTACCACAGTGGCTACATAATCCTCAAGCCCTGATTTCGCCAGCACGGTAATATATTGATCATTATCACTTGGGATCATCGCACTATAGGCTTGTAAACCATATCTATCTCGTTGCTCTTCTCTGCTTATAGTTATTACATCCGCATTGGCAACTTCATAGTCCTCCAGTATACCTGCCACTCTTTTTTCTAATTCCCCGGTTGGACATTCAAGTACTTTTATCCTGGCAATGGCCTTTTCAAGGTTGCCCATACTTATTTTCCCCCCTTATCTCTATCCCGGCCTTCATAGTATTGTTTGAATCATGGGTACGTCTTATACTCGCTCCAATGTGATCCATGAATTTTTTTGAAAAATCTATAATAAAGCATTTTGGTATGTTATTATTGGCATGTGATTATGTTATTTCCTTTTTTTATGGAACAATTCGGAGACCAGTAATGTAATTAGCCCAACGTTTTTGGAAAGCAGGATAGGGTTTGCGATTTAGAAAAAATATCATGATTATTGCCATCTTAACAATTTTGATAACGACCGCTTCTTGCCGTGTCGGGCTTGCATATGATAATGAGGAGAGCCCGGATCAGGCCTTTGAGGTCATTACGCAAGCTTGGACAAATCCCATTTATGCGGAAAGCCAAATGAATTTTGTGCCTATGGAGTCTCAACAGGCACTGGAAGTCTTGACCCTTCCCAGTATATCCAGCCTGGATAACCTTAAAACCTGCCTAATTCAGGCTTTTTCCGCCCGCGAGATCAGCCTGCAATTTATATATACGGGTTTGAGTAGCGATCTGAACCAAATGGAAAGTATTATAAACTTGATCTTTGCCGAAGATGACTATCTTTATTTCAATATGAAAGCTTGGGGATATAATGGCACTGGAACGGAAGGTAATTTCCAAATAAACATGACGATGACCTATTTGACTACCCTGGAACAGGAGAATTATGTCGATCAGCAGGTGTCCGAAATTCTGTCCTCCATATTAAATCCCGGTATGAACCCCCACCAAAAAGTGAAGGCCATTCATGACTACATTATTTTGCAGGTAGCCTATGATGATAGTAGTTTGCCCGAACACTCGGCTTACGCCGCCTTGCATGACGGCAAGACCGTTTGCCAGGGATACTCACTGCTGGCTTATAAGATGTTAGAACAAGCCGGGTTTCAGGCTAGGATTATAGGCGGAACAGCCGGAATTGAACCGCATGCCTGGAATATGGTGGAATTAGAGGGAGTGTGGTACTTTGTGGACTGCACCTGGGATGACCCGACTCCGGACCAACCAGGAATAGTTGTGTACAACTACTATAATTTAACCGAGCAAGAATTCGCTATTGACCATCAACCGGATGCACAGTACGTTGATTTACCTTCAGCTAACACCGCATATATAGATACATTGAATGACTTAATCCAAGCTAACTCCGATCAGAGTGAAATATACGAACGTTTGCGCCAGCAGCTCCAGTTAGATTACCTGTTACCTACAAATACTTCTGAAGATGCGGAAGCCTTAAAAAACAAGTTTTTGACCAGCGCCCTGCAGTTTAATTCCTGGCTGGGGGTGCGGTATAACAATAGTCATGACGATTTGAACACCACGTTGAGTCAAATAAATACGGATATACTACCCCAGACCCAACTGACGAATTACTCTTGCTCCTATACCGACTACATCCGAGGCGGAGTTGCCGGATATAAACTATTGCAATTCACTTTTACTTACTCAGTAGTTAATGATCCACCATCAGTAAGTCTGGTGGAGGTTGCTGGTACACTACGAACCGGTGCCAAAGTAACTGGTAGTTATCTTTACAGCGATACCGAGAACGACCTGGAGGCCCTAAGTCAGTACCAGTGGTATCGATCCGATAACGTTGATGGCAGCGGCAAAATCATGATACCTGGAGCTATTGGTGCCAACTATACGGTGCAGGCGGCTGATGAAGGCAAATATTTGTATTTCGCGATCAGTCCCA
>CAZYJA010000110.1:0-8616 GCA_964647245.1 uncultured Syntrophomonas sp.
GGTAGCGGTTCCAAACCGCTCATGAACCCGAACCTTCCCGCCTAATCTATCCGCCATGCGCATGGCAACCTCCCGGCCATCACCTTCTACTACCAGATCAATATCAAAATTAGCTACCTGTAACAGCAGATCCCTCACATATCCGCCTACACAGTAGACGGTGGCGTTGATCTCCTGCGCAATCTGGCCTGCTAATTCCAGCATAGCTAGTATATCAGCCGGCAAACGAGCCCGCATTAGTTCGGCGTAGTTGTTCAGCCCACCATCACTGAGCGAATATAGTACTTCATGGTCTTCAGGGTAATCCTCACCGTGCAAAATGCGCAGAATATCAGTCCGGGAAACAATTCCCACCAGGCGGCCTTCGTCAACCACCGGCAACCGACCTATGTCATTCTCCACCACCAGCCTTTGTATTTCGCTGACCGGAGTCTCAGGCGATATTGACAATACCTCGGTAGACATAAAACCTTTCACCGGGGCATGCCCCAATTCATGGGTCATCGCTTTACCTACATCCCGTCGGGAAATCACCCCTATCATTTTATCGCCTTGCACCACTGGCATCCCGGTGTACCCATACCTTAGCATAATGCGCCCGGCTTCCTCCATGTTTCGATTTTGACCAATGGTTTTAACCGGGGTAGACATGATATCCCTGGCCACTGCCACCGGATGAATCATCTCTTCGATATTTTCCAGTATTAGCCCGGCAACTTCTGTACTGCTTTTCCCCTTCTTAATTACAGCTGAAGCTGCTTTCTCATGGCCTCTGCCGCCCAGAGATTTAAGCACCTCGTTTATACGCAGACTATTACTTTTGCTTCTCCCTACTACGTTTATCTTGCCCTGCATCAGAGCTACTATAAAAACGCCGTCGCATTCTTCCATCTTAAAAAGACGGTAAGCGACCATATCGAGTCCTGGTACAAAGTCATCGCCATCATAAATCGCGATGACTACATCCAAATTTTTAATCTGGTAATGCTGCGCAGAATCCAGGAGGCTTTGCAATACCTGCCGCTGCTCACCCGAAAAAGGCTGCTCCATAAAGTTGGCTACTACTTTAAGGTTCGCACCCTGCCCTAATAAAAAGGCCACTGCCTGTGCATCCCTCGCGGTGGTTGATGCGAACAACAGGCTGCCCGTATCTTCATAGATGCCCAGAGCCAAAATAGTAGCATCAAAAGGACTTATAAATATACCCCGCTCAATTATTTTTTCCACTAATATGGTCGTAGCCGCCCCCAGGCTGTGGATTTCATTGATACTGCCTACTATATCATCTTCGGCCGAAGGATGATGATCATAAATATGAAAGTCGACCTGCGCCTGGGTACCTAAATCTTTTAATTGGCCCAGCCGGCTCGAATTGGCAGTATCAACCAATATCACTCGGGTTACCTGCCTTATATTTATTTCCTTCGGGGCTTTAATTGCCAGTGAATCCTTATAAAGAGCCATAAATTGTTTAATATTTTTAGACACCGTACCAGAAAAAACCTTAACGGCCCCTGGATACAATTTTCCGGCTCCTACCATGCTCGCCAAACCATCGAAATCCAGGGCGTTATGTGAAGTTATTATTTCCACATCTTATCTCCTTAATTAATATTGAAATCAATTATAGCATACCTCTAGCCAACATAAACTTTCGTATAACCAGACTTATACCGGATTGACCGGTTTTCGAGTCCTTAACTCCTGGATCTCTTTTTCATACTGGCGATTTTGATTGATCACGTTTTGAAGCTTTTGCCCGGTCTTGAAGGCTCGATAACAGCCCAGCAAAAAGGTAATCAAGGCCCCGACGGATGCCGAGATTAGGATCACCACTGCCAATGATATCGGTGCAGAATTCCAGGTTATAAAACGAACGGTAACCTGAGTATCATTCTGGAGCACAAAACCCACGATGGTAATCACAAAAAATAGGGCTCCTAATAAATATGCATTCATATATCATTCTCCTATCGCAATAATCTTATGTTTATGGGGATATTTCTACTTCGATTTAAAAAACCCTTCACTCGGAGAATAATTGTCATTTTTCTTGAACTTTGACTTTCATTTATGTTATACTGTAAGGGCTTATAGCCGGTTGGAATAATATTGAATAAAAAGCATACTATGATACAAACGGCTTTTAATTGGAATAATAAAACGGTCAGGCCTTGGGGCCAGGCTCATTCGGGCAGCGGATCCACCGCGGGACTTCACTAAATGATTATTGAAGTTCCGCTTTATTTATGTCGTGGAGGAAGTGATGATTATGATTTTGGTAGCTTGGGTTAAAAATATCCTGGCAGATGAAAAGGCCCGAGTGGCTGCCCTATCAATTTTCTCAAATATTACTTTAGTAATTTTTAAGCTGGGAGCTGGCGTTATAACCGGATCGGTTAGTATTATTTCCGAAGCCATCCATTCCGGCTTAGACTTGCTGGCCGCGGTCATAGCTTTTACGGCGGTAAGAATTTCGGGACGTCCACCTGACAACGAGCATCGCTACGGTCATGGTAAGTACGAGAATATTTCGGGAACGATTGAAGCAATTCTCATATTCGTCGCAGCTATCTGGATTCTAGTAGAAGCTTACCAAAAGATTATCCATGGTGGAGAGGTAGAGTCTCTGGGCCTGGGCGTGGTGGTAATGGCCGTCGCATCCCTGGCCAACTTGTTGGTTTCCAATCAACTTATGAAAGTAGCCATAAAAACCGAATCGGTTGCATTGGAAGCTGACGCTATGCATTTACGAACTGACGTGTATACCTCAGTGGGAGTCCTGGTGGGCTTGGGAGTTATTGCGATAACCAAAATTCAGATTCTGGATCCTATCATAGCTATTGGGGTTGCCTTGCTAATTACCAAGGCAGCCTGGGATATTACGGTTAAGTCCTTTGCACCTTTGTTGGATGTTGCCCTGCCTAACCATGAGGAAGAACAAATATTGCAGGCCTTGCAGGCCTTGCAGGTCATTGCCCCGGAAGGGGTAATAGGTTATCACGAACTCCGGACTCGCCGATCGGGATCTACCCGTTATGTTGATATGCACCTGGTCTTCCCTCGTGACCTGACCATCGGTGAGGTTCATGCTATTTGCGATCTGGTAGAACAAAAAATAACCGAACGTCTGGAAATGGTGCATGTGCTGGTGCATGCCGAGCCCTGTGATGATGAGGACTGCTCCTGCTGTATAGGATGCGCGCGGGTTCGTAACCGGCTTTCCGAAAATACCCCTTTAACCCCTACTCCGGAGAGAGCCATTCCAAGTTGAGGTGCAATACCAGCGGAAGGCTATGAATGAGATGCGTTTACGATTAAAGAACACCCTGGGGGGTGGTAAGGCCACATATAGATGTCGATTAACCAGTCTCTCAGTTAATATCAATACAGCTATTGGCCTTCTTAAATATCAATAAGTGGGACTCCATAGAATATGAAGTCCCACTTTTTTTATGGAATCCATAGCTTAAAGCTTTATCCTCTTTGCTTTATTTCATAATAGACGGGGCTGGCAATGCAGATTGATGAATACATTCCAAATAGGAAGCCAACCAGCAGGGCTACTACAAAGGCTTTAATTGTCCCCCCGCCGAATAACAACAAGGTTATTAGCGGCATTAAGACGGTAAGCACCGTGTTAACCGAACGGTTCAAAGTCTGCATAATGCTCTTGTCCAAAAGGGCTGCCAGTACGTCTCGCTTCTTCATTCGCAAATTTTCCCGGACCCGGTCAAATATAACAATAGTATCATTAACGGAATAACCAATAATAGTCAGTATGGCCGCAATAAAGGCACTGTTGACCTCCCATTGAAACAGGGAGAACAGTCCGCAGACTATAAGAACATCATGGAATATGGCTATCACCGCTGCTGCTCCAAATTCCCACTCAAACCGGAAGGTTATATAGATCATCATCAATACCAGGGCGATAAGTACCGCCATAAAGGCATTGCGAGTTAATTCACTGCCTATAGTAGCACCAACACTTTCGGCGCTCTGCAGTTCAACATCAGTATACTTAGCTTTAAGGGCAGCGGTTACCTTTTGGGTTTCCTCCTGACCTAATTCGTTAGTACGAATGTAGAATTCATTACCGCTATTCTGTACGCTAACCTCTTTCACCAAATTCAAGTTGTTTATAGTTTCGGTAACCTCGGTAGATGAAATCGACGCGTTCATTTTGTAGCGTAACATGGAACCCCCTTCAAAATCTATGCCCAGGTTGAATCCCTGCACAAACATCGAGATTATGCCTGGAATTATAAATATCAGGGAGAATATATAGAACCATTTCCTTCTCGCTATAAATTGCATTTTCTACCCTCCTTATACTCCATACAATTTTTTGTTCTTGGAAATATCAGCAAACAGAACCAGTAAATAACGGGTAAAACTAAGGGCCACCACCATACTGGCCAAGATGCCTATGGAGAGGGTAACTGCAAATCCCTTAATCGGTCCGGTCCCAAACCAGATCAGCACCACCGCAGCAATCAAGGTAGTTAAGTTAGAATCAAAGATGGTCCAGAATGCCCGACCAAATCCAGCCTCAATGGCAGCCTTCAAGGTCTTGCCAAAACGCAATTCCTCTTTTATATGCTCATAGATAATGATATTGGCATCGACGGCCATACCAATGGAAAGTACAAATCCAGCTATCCCAGGCAGGGTTAATACTGCTCCCAGTGAAGCCATAGTTCCTAAAACCAGAATGGAGTATAAAAGCATTGAAATGCTGGCCACCACACCCGGTAAAAGGTAATAGCCCATCATAAATATCAATATAGCAATTAAACCAGCAATAGCCGCCTTGACACTTAAATTTAACGAATCTGCGCCCAGAGTGGGTCCTACCGTACGCTTTTCCATGATGCTGAATGATACTGGCAATGCGCCCGAGCGGAGCAGTACTGCCAGGTTCTGAGCTTCTTCGGCGGTAAAACTACCGGAAATTTGAGCTTTGCCGCTGGGAATTGGCTCGTCTACGTTAGGTGCGCTGATAACTTCGTTATCGATTATAATAGCTATCTGCTTGCCAACATTAGCTGCGGTAGCCGCGGCAAATAATTTCGCACCTTCATCGTTAAATTCCAGACTTACCGAGGCTCCCTGGCCTCCAGTACCAGGAGCAGCCTGAGCATCCTTAAGATCTTTACCGGTAACCAATATTTTACCATTTTCATCCCGGAACTCTAGCTGGGCCGTGTTTTTAATAATATTAACGGCCTCTTCCGGGTCATCGACGCCAGCCAGTTCTATAACGATACGGTTACTGCCCTGAGGATAAATAATAGGCTCTTTTACCCCCAGATTATCGATACGATTTCTTAAAACTCCTATAGCTTTTTGAATGGTATCGGCGTTTACGTCTTGTCCTTCTTTCTCATCTGCCATTAGCACGACATGCAGACCGCCTCTTAAATCCAAACCCAGCTGTAAATTATTCAAAATAGGCTTCGCGGTAAAATAAGCCAGTCCAATCAAAGCTACAACAATAGATGCAATTATTGCAATACTGGTATTCTTGCGCACCAGTTGATCCTCCTTCCAACTACTAAATTTAAGGGACTCCGGAAAATTTGGGGGTAACCCCTGGTAGATTTACAATAGTTTCGCGCCATTGATAATCAATCCAAACTCGCAATTCAAAAAGTTGGCCGCTCGGCGACACATTAACATACGACTGAGAAATATTTCGAAATATTCCATCACTGGACAGATGCTGGTATCAATAGTTAAATCCATACTGATCATCTTAACCAATCCATCAATATTTAGAATCGACTTCTCTACCGCATAGTTTACCCGGTCATGAATGTCAAAGGTAGCTACATCAGTATTCCTGACCCGGTTGCGATGCACGTGCGACTTATCGGCCAGAATCAATGCTGCTGAAACCGCATTGACCGGATGACCGCTCCCTTCATCATGGTTACCTATAGCTGCAACTATTAGGGATATCTCGTTAGGCTTCATCCCCATTCTACGCAGGATTTCCATGGCTATCAGCGCACCGCTCTGGCTATGTTCATTGCGGTTTACTACGTTGCCAAGATCGTGCATATATCCGGCTATTCCGGCTAGTTCAGACATCCTGGCATCATAGCCCAAGTCCAGCAAAATCTTGCGACTTAAGGTGGATACCAGTTTAACATGTACTTTACCATGATCGGTATAGCCGATTGCTCCCAGGTGCTCATTTCCTTTGATAATAAAAGTCTCAATAAACTTGCTCTCTTTTATATCATCCAGACCTAACATTATTTATCCTCAGCTTTAAAAGCTATGGCACTTTTTAAAAACTCAATTTCCGTGCTGTCATTTATCTTAATCAGCACCGAATCCTCCTTGATTTTGGATATAGGTCCCCTTACCCCGCCGATAGTAACTACCAAATCGCCCCGCTTAAGGTTTTCCATTAGCTCCTTATGTTTCTTATCCTGTTTCTTACGCGGTAAAATAATGAAAAAGTAAAAAATTCCTGCGAAAACTCCGAAATAGATGGCAATCGTAAGCCATCCCTGTTGTTGTGCTCCCATGTTATCCCTCCTAAATTTTCTGCAACCTTATTATATTTCGCCAATGAACGGCAAAATCCTCTTGTTAAAACTTGTAACATCGATAAAAATCTTGATAAAAACTGGCAAATTGGTCTTTTTCAATTGAATTTCTTATTTGGCGCATTAATTTTAGCAAATAGAAAACATTATGGTAACTCAGCAAGCGATGCGCCAGCATTTCTGAAGCCTTGATCAGATGTCTTATATAAGCCCGGCTATAGTTCTGACACACATAGCAATCACAGGCAGCATCAATAGGGATAAATTCCCGGGCACAGCTGGCATTACGGACCACCAATTTGCCCTGGTGGGTAAAGGCTGTACCATGCCGGGCCAGACGAGTCGGTAAAACACAGTCAAACATATCAATTCCGCGTTTGACTCCTTCCACTAAATCCTCTGGTGCCCCAACCCCCATTAGATAGCGAGGTTTATTCATAGGCAGCCAGGTATCGGTATGATCCAGCATCTCGTACATCTGCTCCTTGGGCTCACCTACACTCAGCCCCCCAATGGCATAACCGGGAAAATCCAGATCAGTTATTTCCTCGGCACTCCGTTTGCGCAGGTCAGCAAATACATTGCCCTGAATAATACCAAACAATGCCTGATCTCTTCGGCAATGACTCTCTTTACATCGGGCGGCCCAGCGACTGGTTCTCTGTACCGCCTTGGCGGCTTCTTCATAACTGCACGGATAGGGTGAGCATTCATCGAAACACATGGCAATATCCGCGCCCAGCTTTTGTTCAATCTCCATCACTATTTCCGGATTCAAATAATGGGTTGATCCATCGATATGCGAACTGAAGTGAACGCCATTATCATCTATCTTGCGCAATCCCTGGAGACTAAATACCTGAAACCCGCCGCTATCAGTCAAGAGCCCTCTTTTCCAGTTCATAAAGCCGTGGACCCCACCCGCCTCGGCGATTAAATCCTCTCCAGGCCGCAGGTGCAGGTGATAAGTGTTAGACAGGATGATTCCTGCCCCCATTGCATAAAGCTCATCCGGGGTCAAAGTTTTAACTGTAGCCTGGGTCCCCACCGGCATAAAAATGGGTGTGTCAAAAATTCCATGTGGGGTGCTTATTTGTCCCAGCCGGGCTGAACTTGATTTGTCAGATTTGATAACTTGGAATTCCAGACCAATTCCCCCTGTTTTATATGATCAACATTGCATCACCATAACTAAAAAATCGGTATTCCTGCTCCACTGCATGCTGATAAGCCGTCAGCGTAGCCTCCAATCCCGCCAGGGCTGCTACTAACATAACCAATGAAGAACCCGGCAGGTGAAAATTGGTAATCATCTTATCAACAGCTTTAAAACTATAACCCGGATAAATAAACTTATTGGTTTCTCCGGACTGGCTGGAAAAACCACAATCATCATTATATACCGTTTCCAGGGTTCTGACCACTGTTGTTCCTACCGCAATAATATTTCGTCCGTTCTTTTTGGTGGCATTTAACAGCTCCGCCGTCTCTTCATTGAGCTGATAATACTCATAATGCATGTGATGCTCGCGAATATCCGGGCTACTTACCGGGCGAAAAGTGCCCAGCCCGACATGCAATACAATCCGGGCTATGTTTACCCCTTTGTCTTTAATTTCCTGCAATAAACGCTCCGTAAAATGCAAGCCGGCCGTAGGTGCAGCTGCTGAACCCGGCTCCTCGGCATAAACGGTTTGATAACGCCTTTTGTCACTCTCCTCGGCAGCTCGATTAATATAAGGGGGTAGGGGCATCTGCCCGGCTTCACTGATAAATCGATCTACATCCGGGCAGTTAAGGAATTTTAAGATCCGCCCCCCGTTCATATCCAGTTCGCTAACCACCTCGGCTTGCACCTGGCCTGGTCCCACCAAATTTAATACGCTGCCAACCTTCATCTTGCGGGCAGGTTTCACTAATGCTTCCCAGTTATCTGCTTGCGGGGCAAGCAACAGAATTTCAACCTTGGCTCCAGTATCTTTATAACCGAAGAGACGCGCCGGGATCACCCGGGTATGATTTATAACCAGGGTATCACCGGCTTCAAGGT
>CAZYJA010000111.1:0-8607 GCA_964647245.1 uncultured Syntrophomonas sp.
ATTTCACTTTGGGTATTGCTTACGTTCTTTTCTATACTCCGGACCTGACCCATTATAGACTTCTCCGCCCGGCTGACATTGTTAAGATTACTCTGCTGCGCATTCAGCTGCTGGTTTATTTCATTCAATTTTTGCTGCTGATCACTAAGCTCATCCGCGTATACCGGCAGAATAATAGTTATTATCATAACCAGAGTAACTAAAACCGCCAGTACTCTATGTTTGATCATTACTCCCCACTCCCTTAGGTCAATTATTCTACACGTCTAAAAAGCGATTTAAAGAAATATAGGTTCCCAGAACCCCCAATACAGCTCCAGTTGCAAATAAGGACAGATAAATTTTTATCAACATACCCGGCTGGTTGACCAGGGGTATGAAGAACAATGCAGTTTGCAAGCTGCCCAGGAGTGAACCATATCCCCAGGCTAATAACAACACTGAGGCTAAAGAGCCTACTGACCCCAGCGCAATTCCTTCGATAAAGAAAGGCCAGCGTATAAACCAGTCGGTCGCGCCGATCAGTTTCATTAAATAAATCTCTTTACGACGGGCAAATATGGCTAGACGAATAGTGGTAGCGATTAGAAATACCGCTCCCATAGTAAGGAGACCAATGAATCCCACGCTTATGATTCTGACCCACTTGGTTACCTGGAAAATCCTCTCTACTATCCCCTGACCGTAATTAACTCTATATACACCCGGCATTTTGTTGATCTGCTGCGCCAAACTCACTACATCCTCGGGATTTTGGGACTTGACCTCCAAGGAATCCGGCAAAGGATTGGTACCTATGGTTTTGCCCAGGTCATAATCTTTATCAGCAAACTTCTGCTGTAATCTCGCCAAGGCCTCCTCCCTGGAAACAAAGGTCACTGATTTGACTCCAGGCAGCTTTTCAACATTGCTTTGGATGCTGGTAACCTGGGTATCGGTCAAGGAATTATCCAGAAAAACTACAATCTCCAGGTCGGATTCCAATCGATTCATAAAATTATCAGCATTTATCGTCATCAAGACTGCCGCACCCAAAATCAATATGCAAATGGCCATGGTGCTCACCGTGGCGATGCTGAGCAGCCTATTCCGAGATAAAGAGGTATAGGCTTCCCGGAAAAAATAAGCCAAGTTCTTGGCGTTCATATCAAAGACTCCCGGGGACTGGTATCTGATAGAATTCGCCCGGCCTCCAGGGTAATTACCCGTTTACGGGCCTGCCTGACCAATTCCCAGGCATGGGTGGCCATTACTACCGTAGTCCCCTTATGGTTGATATCATAAAGCAAGTCCATGATCTCGCGAGCAGTATCCATATCCAGGTTACCGGAAGGTTCGTCGGCAATTAAGAGCAGGGGACGATTAACAATTGCCCGTGCGATACCTACCCGCTGTTGCTCGCCGCCGGAAACCTGTCCGGGGAAAGAATCTTCCTTACCTTTTAAGCCCACCATTTGAATAACTTCTTTAACCCGGGGCTTAATATCCTTAGGTTTGGCGCCAACTACCTTCATCGCAAAAGCAATATTTTCACTGATAGTTTTATTCTCCAGCAGTTTAAAATCCTGAAACACGATGCCCATATTGCGACGCAACTGCGGTACTTCACTCCGCTTCATACGGACAATACTGCGGGAGGCTACAAATATCTGGCCTCGGGTAGGCACTTCTTCCCGAAACAGCATTTTCACCAAAGTGGACTTGCCCGCGCCACTCGAACCCATGAGGAAAATAAATTCGCCCCGATCTACTTTTAAGGAAACATCACTTAAGGCTTTTACTCCATTAGAATACACCTTGGAAACATTATAAAACTGAACCAGCATCTAACTTCCTCCGATTATGTGCGGTTGCACTTATTATCTTCATTTATTGCAATATCGGCAGTGTTCCGGGGCGGATATCCCTAAAGGGAGAGATACCCCCGTGGATGCAACATTTGCAGGTTTTATACTTAATAATCCAATTCAAAAAACCGGCTATACAGCCAGCCTCGGCGATAAGCGCCGCCTTGTTTCACTTATACCAAGCAAAAATTTCATGTAACTTCAATAAAAAAAACCACCATATAAGGTGGTTCTACAAAATAAGCTTAATTCCTTCAGGAAATTATTTATTTTTTATTAAGATTCGAACATTCTCCATAATTTTATTTACCGTTAGCCCATAATACTCCATTAATTCATCAGGGCTGCCGGATTGTCCAAAAACATCGTTGACTCCCATGCGAAGCACCGGCACCGGATATTTCTCGCATACTACTTCGCAGACCGCTCCGCCCAGGCCTCCCAGAATACTATGTTCCTCTACGGTTAAGATAGCTCCGGTTTCACGCGCCTTCCGTTCAATCAATTCCTGATCAATGGGCTTTATGGTGTGCATATCAACCACCGCAACTTCGATTCCCTCCGCCTTCAGGCTATCCGCAGCTTCCAGACATTTAGCTACCATTATCCCGCAGGCTATCAGGGTCGCATCGGAGCCTGGGCGTAATTCAATTCCCCGGCCAATAGTAAAATCAACATTCTCATCGTAGATAACGGGTACGGATGGCCGGCCTAGTCGCAGGTAAACCGGACCGGAGCGCTGATAAACTGCAGTTACGGCCTGGCGGGTGGAGGTGCCGTCGGCAGGCACCACTACACACATATTAGGCACACTGCGCATAATCGCAATATCTTCTACCGATTGATGGGAGCCGCCATCTTCACCCACCGTAAGCCCGGCATGGGTCGCACACACCTTTACATTCAAGTTGGCATAGGCCAGGGAGTTGCGTACCATTTCAAAGGCCCGGCCGGTAGCAAAAATCGCAAAAGAACTGGCGAAGGCCACTTTGCCGGCTGCAGCCAGGCCAGCTGCCATCCCTATCATGTTCTGTTCCGCTATACCGGCATTTATAAACCTTTCCGGAAAAACCTTGGCAAAATCAGCTGTTTTAGTTGATTTCGACAGATCGGCATCCAATACGACTACATCATCATGCTTGCGTCCCAGCTCAACCAGAGCTTGACCGTATGCATCCCGGGTAGCTTGCTTTTCCAATGTCCTTCCTCCTTTGGATATTAAGATTAGATCAGTTCCGCCAGCGCTAAGGCAACTTGCTCTTTATTGGGTGCGGTGCCATGCCATTCCGCCCGATTTTCCATGAAAGAACAGCCTTTGCCTTTTACCGTATCCGCCAGGATTACGACAGGCTTGCCGGTAATCGTACGAGCAGTGGCTAGAGCCTCCATGATCTGGCGATGATTATGACCGTCTACCAGCAAGGTTTCCCACCCGAAAGCTCTAAACTTGTCCCCCACTGGTTCCGGAGACATTACCTCACAGATTTGGCCGTCTATTTGCAAACCATTATGGTCCAGTATGGCGGTAAGGTTGTCCAAACGATAATGACTGGCAGCCATCAAGGCTTCCCAGACTATACCTTCTTCGATTTCTCCGTCACCCAGGAGGGCATAAACGCGGTGGTTGCGCCCATCCATTTTGCCCGCCAGAGCCATACCCACTGCCCAGGATATGCCTTGACCCAGAGAACCGGTGGATGCATCCACTCCGGGAACTTTACGCATGTCAGGATGACCCTGCAGCGGACTGCCCAATTTGCGCAGCCTGGTCAGATCTGCTTTGGGGAAAAAGCCTTTCTCAGCCAAAGCTGCATAAAGCACCGGGGCGGCATGCCCTTTGCTTAGTATAAAACGATCTCGATCCTGCTGTTGGGGATTTTGGGGATCAACATTCATTTCCCAGAAATAAAGACAAGCCATAATATCGGCTGCGGAAAGCGACCCCCCCGTATGCCCCGACCCAGACTCTCCCAGCATCCTGATAATATCCTGCCGCATCGTCAAGGCATGGCTGGCCACTTCCTGGATTGAACTATCCGTAATATCTCTCACCATAACACCTTCTAATATCATTATTTTGGATTTTATAATCAGCAGTCAGATTTAAACTGGCAATCTCAGGCAAGCATTGATAAAATCATCCAAATCGCCATCCAGAACCGCCTGCACGTTGCCGGCTTCGAAATTGCTGCGATGATCCTTAATCAGGGAAAAGGGATTCATAGTATAGGTTCGTATCTGGCTGCCCCAGGCTATCTCTTTATATTCTCCCTGTATTTTTTGCATACTATCCTCGCGTTCCTGCTGTTTCAAATCATAAAGGCGCGCGTTCAATATCTTCATCGCCGCCAAGCGATTGGCATGCTGGGAGCGTTCGTTCTGACACTGGGCCACGATGCCGGTAGGCAAATGCGTGATTCGCACCGCCGAATCGGTTTTATTTACATGCTGGCCTCCCGCTCCACCGGATCGGTAAGTGTCGATCCGCAAATCTTCGGGGTTGATTTTCACCGCTATTTCATCGCTGACTTCGGGCAATACCGAAACCGAAGCAAATGAAGTGTGGCGCCGTCCCGAAGCATCGAAGGGTGAAATGCGAATCAAGCGGTGTACGCCCTCTTCACATTTTAACTTGCCATAAGCATAGAGGCCTTTGACCAAAAAAGTTACACTCTTTACCCCGGCTTCATCACCCGCCAGATAGTCGAGTATTTCCGCCGTATATCCGGATGACTCCGCCCAGCGGGTATACATGCGCAACAGCATTTGCACCCAGTCCTGGGCCTCAGTACCTCCAGCCCCGGCATGCAGGGAGACAATAGCATTGCCATGGTCATTTTCGCCCGCAAATAAAATAAGCAGTTCATATTCCCGAAATTTTTTAACATAGCGAGACAGCTCGCTAACCGTTTCCGCATAAAGTTCAGCCTCGTTTTCGGCTTCAGCCATTTGCAGCAGCTCTTCTAAATAACCGGCGTCATGCTCGAACTTGGCAAACTCTTTCACCTTATCCTGCAATTCGCTAACTCGCTTGGTTACCTTCTGGGCTTCCTGATTGTCATCCCAGAAATTTTCAGCCAGGGTTAAGTGCTCCAATTTGGCTATTTCTTGTTGCTGGTTAGCAATGTCAAAGGGAAGCCCTCATCTCATTAAGACTGTTAATTATCCCGCTAATGGTTCCTCGGGGATCATCAATCAAAAAAATCACCTCATTTGGGCCATCGCCCTATTTCAAAAGTAAAACTGTTAATACGATAAATCTAAAACTGAGCACCACCGATTTCCTGAATGGAATTTAATCGATATAAACCCAGGAGTAGTCAACAAATAGCAAAAGGTGACAACAAGAACCGTCCCTATCGACAATCCCCATTGACACTAACTGGCTCGCCCGCAGCATTTCTTATATTTTTTGCCGCTCCCACAGGGGCAAAGGTCGTTGCGGCCTACTTTTTCACCTACTCGAATCGGCTTCTTCTCCACATCTTCGCCCTGATTCATGACCATTTTTCGCTCTTCGGGCTTTTCTATTACTTTTACTCTAAGTACATATCTTACCACGTCTTCTTTGATGCTAAAGACCATGGCCTGAAAGGCTTCATAGGCCTCGAATTTATACTCAATCAACGGATCCCGCTGGGCATAAGCCCGCAGATTTATGCCATTCCGCAGTTGGTCCATGGCATCGATATGATCCATCCACTTATTGTCGATAATTCTGAGCATGATGGCCTTTTCAATTTCCCGCATGGTTTCATGGCCCAGCTCTGCTTCCCGTTTCTCATATAGAGCCTGGGTCTTGGCGCCTACCAGTTCCTTGACCTCTTCTTTGGTCATACCCAGCAGTTGCTCCCGCTCGAAATCAGAGTCGGGCAGCACATTCTGTTCCAGGTAGCCTAATAAGCCCTCTAAATCCCATTCATCACTATATTTCAATTCACCGGCAAAACCGTCAACCACCTGACTTATTACATCATCGATCATGGCCGCGATAGTTTCTTTTAGATCTTCGCCATACAGGACCTTCTTGCGTTCCCCATAAATAACCACCCGTTGCTTATTAATTACATCGTCATATTCCAGCACATTTTTGCGGATGCCAAAATTGCGGGTTTCCACTTTCTTCTGCGCATTTTCAATCGCCTTGCTGATCAACTTGTTTTCAATAGGTATACTATCGTCCATCCCCAGACGGTCCATCAGGCCCTCAATATTGGAGGAACCAAAAAGGCGCATCAAATCATCTTCCAGGGATACATAGAAACGGGATTCCCCCGGATCGCCCTGACGCCCGGAACGACCTCTCAACTGATTGTCAATTCGACGGGATTCATGCCTTTCCGTACCCAATACATAGAGACCTCCCAGAGCTTGCACTCCTTCACCCAGAACTATATCGGTTCCGCGACCGGCCATATTGGTAGCAATCGTAACCGTTCCCGGCTGACCGGCCTGAGAAATTATCTGCGCTTCCTTTTCATGGTGTTTGGCATTCAATACCTGGTGCTTGATCCCTCTTTTGGTGAGCATGGCACTTAGCAATTCCGATTTCTCGATGCTAATGGTTCCCACCAGGACTGGCTGCATTTGCTTGGCTCTCTGAATAATATCTTCCACCACGGCTAAGAATTTGCCCTGTTCACTGCGATAGACCCAGTCGGAGTTGTCAGCCCGAACCATCTCCATGTGGGTAGGAATAGCTAACACATCCATGCCGTAGATATTTCGAAATTCGTCTTCTTCCGTCTTGGCGGTTCCAGTCATACCAGCCAACTTCTTATACATGCGGAAATAATTTTGGAAAGTAATGGTCGCCAGGGTCTGGGATTCTTTCTCGATCTTAACGCCTTCCTTAGCCTCAATGGCCTGATGCAGTCCATCACTGTAGCGTCTTCCAAACATTAAACGACCGGTAAACTCATCAACTATGATTATCTGTTCATCCTTAATAACATAATCCTTATCCTTTTTCATTAAGGTATGAGCTCGCAGTCCCTGGTTGGTATGGTGAGCTATCTCCATGTTCTCCGACAGGTTTTCAATCGCAAAATGTTTTTCTACTTTTTTAACGCCCTCTTCGGTTAAGGTAACCAGATTGGCCTTCTCATCGACCTTGTAATCTTCTTCATTAACCAGGCGGGGAATAAATTTAGCAATTCGATAATATAAATCAGTGGGTTTATCACCTTCACCGGAAATAATCAAGGGAGTCCGGGCTTCATCAATCAGGATGGAGTCCACCTCGTCAATAATGGCATAATTAAGCGGCCGCTGGACCATGTTATCAGCTGCTACGACCATATTATCACGCAGGTAGTCAAAACCCAGTTCATTATTGGTGGCATAGGTCACATCACAGCCATAGGCGGCCCTTCGTTCCGCATAGCTCAAGTCGTGAACAATAAGTCCGACCGACAAGCCCAGGAACTCATAAACCGGCCGCATCCAATTCGCATCACGACTGGCCAAATAATCGTTTACCGTTACTATGTGTACGCCCTGGCCTCTTAGCGCGTTAAGGTAGGCCGGCAGGGTAGCTACCAGGGTTTTTCCTTCCCCGGTTTTCATCTCGGCAATCTTACCCTTATGTAAAACCATACCGCCTATTAACTGCACATCAAATGGCCTCATGCCCAGCGTCCGTTGGGAAGCTTCCCGGACCAGAGCAAATGCTTCCACTAATAAATCGTCAAGTTCCTCGCCATTCTCTAACCTGGCCCTAAATTCATCGGTTTTCTTGGGGAAATCCTCGTCAGTCAGCTGCTGACAACTATCCTCCAGAGCATTAACTTGCTCCGCAACCCGTCTGAGTTTCTTAATCTCTTTTTCATTATCATCTATTAATTTTTTAAGAAAATCTTTAAATGCCATTTCTAAACCTCTTTCCCAAAAAAAGAGGAACCTTACGGTTCCTAATAGTCGAATTATTAAAAACATCTATATAGTATCATGTTTGTAAAGCTAACAGCAACTGAAGGACTATTATTGTGGCTGGTTTTATCAGGCCAGCTCTTACTCAAAATCAGGCTCGATCAAGCCGTAATTGCCATCCTTTCTTTTGTATACCACATTAACTTCATCAGTCTCGGAATTAAAAAACATGAAAAAGGTGTGGCCCAGCAAACTCATCTGCATTATGGCCTCTTCTTCGTCCATCGGTTTAAGCGCAAAGCGCTTGGTGCGGACAATTTTAAACTTTTCAATAGCATCCTTGAATTCCAACTGCCGCTTGATCTCATCGGCTACGGCCTGCTTAAGTCCTACCCCCCTATGGCTCTTGTAAAGTTTGGTTTTGTGCTTTTCGATTTGCTTCTCCAGTTTTTCAACTACCATGTCAATGGCACTGTACATGTCTTCGGCGGTAACTTCGCCCCGAAGAATCAAACCATTTAGGGGAATGGTTACTTCCACCTTATGATTCTCAGCTTCAAGAGATAGGGCTACCTGAGCAATCCTGGCGTCGTCAATATACTTTTCTAATTTGGAAAGCCTTTTGGTGGTATAGTCTTTGAGTGCATCAGTAATTTCGCTGTTTCTCCCTCTGATATCTAACCTCATATGACCACTCCTTTCCTTGCTACGATAATACTATTATACTCAATAATTAGCATATGCTGCACTATAAATATAGAATACCTGTAAAATATAGTCATTATGTACAGGTGATGAAGCAAGGGGACGGTTCTCTTGCTTCTTTGGAACAGGGATAATTGCGGTGCCAGATAATTGCGGTGCCAGGCACCACTTATTGTCCCAATAA
>CAZYJA010000112.1:0-8599 GCA_964647245.1 uncultured Syntrophomonas sp.
GCAAGGAAATAGTCTTTGTTCAGACTAGACCTTCTTCGCCTTGACCCTGGCATTTACCTCCAGACTGGTGCTGGCATCTTTTACTATCTGGTCACCCGTCTGCAAGCCTTCTATAATTTCTACGTTATTACTATCCAAGAGACCAGTTTTAACATCCCGCAGGGTTACCCGACCATTGCTGATCAACATAACTTGCGCCTGCTTATTGCTATTGGTGCGGACTGCTCCCCGGGGAATCAGCACGACATCCTCTCGGCTAGCAGTTGCAATGCTCACCCGGGTTTCATAACCGGGTTTAAGATTGCCGGTACTTTCCATGGCTATGATAACCGGTACGCGTCGTTGAACCACACCCAGAGCTGATTGTTTTTCTTCCGCCTGCGGATATATCTTAACTATTTCTCCATGGAGAACAGTTTCCCCCAACACCGGGGCGGTTATCTGTACCTTTTGCCCCAGCTTTACTTCGCCTAGATCATCACTCAACAAATCCGCCTTAATCTCCAACTGACCTGCCATAGCAACCTGGGCCAGCAACGTTCCTGATTGCACCACCTGTTCCTGTTGCACCGGCAAATGCATGAGGGTTCCGTTGATCGGACTTTTCACCATGAGCTGAGCTTCTTTTTGCTGAGACTGGCTTATTAATTCCCGGTAGGTGTTTACTTGATTTTGAACCGTTTGTAAACTCTCAGTCTGTTCTTGGAGATTACGCTGATATTTATCCACTAAAAAACTTGCTTCATCATATTCACTTTTACTGATAGCACCCGCTGCATATAGTTCCTTAACTCGAGCTAACTTGTCCTGAGCGTCCTTAAGATCTAAGCTGCTTCTATCTCTAGCTGCCTCAGTGGCGGATATTTGGCTCTGGGCCTGGCTTAATGAAATTTTCAGTTGTTTGGAGCCCATAGATATATCCAGGTTCTCCAAACCAATAATAAGTTGATCTTTCTGGACACTCTGGCCAACACTTACTGCAAGCATACTAACCCGAGCTCCTTGCTCCGCATACAAATCATAACGCCCGGCGGCCTGAACATAGCCGGTATCTACCACCGCATGCTGAATATTACCCTTCCCCACCGTTAATATATCCACTTCGGTTGAGGTATTCAGCATATATATCAGGGCTAGCACCGCCACTACCACACCTATCGCCGCATAAATTTTTTTGCTCATTTTCAATTAGCCTCCTTGATTAAACCTAAAATCTAATTAATCACTATTTTTTAATGTTGCTACTAGATCTAAGTCCTTTATGCCCTTAATGGCGAAGCGATGAGCCAGTATTATGAAAATAATACCTCCCAATGCAGAAAATAGATAGGTTAATGGATAAATTATGACGGGCAGGGTATATAAATCGGTGCTCACCGATTCAACATAAGCTCCAGCCACAAAACGTCCGAAGGGTAAACCCAGTAAGACCCCCAGTAATGATTGGAGCAGATTTTCCTTCAGCAACAGGGAAGATACTTCCTGGATGCTATAACCTATTACCCGTAAGGAAGCAATTTCCCGCTGCCTTTCGGCGAAATTCATAACTGAGGAATTATAAACGATCGCAAATCCGAGCACTACGGCAAATATTATCATTAGGGCAACTGAATAATTCATACTTGCCATATTCTTTTCGAAGTTCTGCAACTCCTTTTGGCGGCTTAACACTGAAGCTACTCCCAGCATCTTATTGATTTCGCTTTCCACGAGTTCGACCTTGCCGGTTTCTACTTTAACCATAGTGCCGGATACCAGGTTCCTTTCCTGGAGAATTCGGTTGGCTCGCTCCAAATTAATATACGAACCCCCTCCGATCAGCTGACGGGTTTCACCCACAATCCTGATCGTGTCACGATGAACTGGCCCAATCGGTAAGAGAGTCTCCAGTTCCACCTCGTCGCCCTCTTTTACCCCCAGTTTGGCAGCTGTCCTCTGATTAATCAGAATGCCGTCCGGGGGGATTTTAATCAACTGCCCATCGCCACTTTCCATAGTTTTCATACTTAGATCAGGGGGATATGCCAACAACACTTCATCTTGGGCCTGGCCTTGAAAATGTATTTTTACCGGTAGTTCCAGGAATGCTTCCACCTTTTGCACCCCATCCAGGCGGCTAATAGTTAAGAGTTCCTTCTCCTGTATCAGAGAATTAAAACGAATCGATAAATCATAGCTCTGCCCCTCATAAAAATACCGTTTCATTATGTAGTCAACTGAATCATTGCTGAAAAAGGCTATTATCAGAAGAGCTACCGCGAACACTACCCCCAACAAAGTTAGCGCAAAGCGGCCTCGATTGCGCCCAATATTTCTGAAGGTCATCTTCCAACCCGGGTCCAGATTCCTCCATAGGAGGGGCCACTTCTCAAAAAGGCTTTTTCCGTTGCTCTGGGGAGGTTCAGGACGCATGGCTTGGGCAGGATAAATGCGGGTAACACTGCGCGAAGCGCTTATACCGGCTACCGCCCCCACGCTTAAGCTTAGAATAAAGCCATAGATAATTGCCTCCATATTGTACCCTTGCATCCCGCCGGGGAGGTTAAAGAACTGGGCATAGACTTGCGAAATACTTCCCGCCAAAATCAGACCCAAAATCGTTCCCAAAATAGCACCCAGCATGCTTACAGCCAGGGCATAGGAGGTGTAGTGCGCTATTATCCGGAAATTATTATAACCAATCGCTTTCATCACCCCGATTTGCGAACGCTGGGCCTTCACCATGCGCCGCAGGATGACGAATTGGATGGCAGCAGCTATGCCTAAAAACATCAAGGGCAGGACCAAGGTTATGGACCGAAGACCGTCCAGTTCCGCCTGCATTACCGCATGACTCAGTTGATCTTTGCGGGGATAAGAAGCTAAAATGCCGTAGGGTTTAAGGATATCTTTAACTGAAGCAATAATCTGGGTCTGGTCGGCGCCGGAGTAAAACTCAAGCAATACCTGGTTTAATTGACCCGGCATATTCAATATCTGCTGGGCCTGACGACTTTCCAGCATGAAAATCCCAAATTTATGGGGATCTGGTAACATGTCCGCACTATCTTTCATGTTATATACAAACTCGGGACTAATTGCCGACCCTACAGCAGTTAAAAATACTTCTTTGCCTTCCACTACCACGGTTATCTGGTCGCCCCAGGCCAAATTGTTGGCTAGAGCGAACTTGGGATCCAAAAGTACTTCGACATCGCCGCCCCGTTGATTCTCAGCCAGCATCCTGCCCTCTACCAGAGTTAGTTTGTTTAACACATTTTCCATTGGTATGGAATAGCTAACCACCCGGGCTGTAGCTCGCTCCTCATTCTTTTTCATAATGGGCAGATCGCGCTGGACTCTTCCACTGACCCGCTTCACTCCGGGCAGCATTTCCACCTGTTTTATGACCTCCTGGGGAGCTTTAACCACTTGGAAGTAATAATCGGCAAAATTGTTTTCCCGGTAAAACTTCTCCTGAGACTGAGTTAAATAATAATAGCTGCTGCCCATGGCAATATAGGCTATAATACCCACCATAACTACTGCGACCACTGCCAGGAACTGCCCTTTATTCTTCCTTATATGGCGCCAGATTTTTCTACCCAGGATCCCCATTACCATTCAATCCTTTCCGGAGCAATGGGGTTGGGGTTTGCAATAACGCTGGCAATCTCCCCGCTGCGCATCCGCACTACCCGATCGCCCATTTCTCCGATGGCGGTGTTGTGGGTAATTAACACTACTGTACAGCCTTTTTCCTGGTTGATTTTTTGCAATACGCCTAAAATTAGTTTTCCGGTCTGGTAATCCAGGGCACCGGTAGGTTCATCACATAAGAGCAGTCGGGGATCTTTCACGACTGCCCGGGCAATTGAAACCCGCTGTTGTTCACCACCGCTCATTTGGGAGGGAAAATGATCCATTCGCTCGGCCAATCCTACTTCCTGCATGGTTGCTGCTATTGGCAATGGGTTCTTCACCAAATGGGCGGCCAATTCTACATTTTCCCGGGCGGTCAAGTCAGGGATCAGGTTATAAAACTGGAATACAAAACCCACCTGGTTGCGCCGGTACCGGGTGAGTACCTCCTCACTGGCCTGGCTTAGATTTTCCCCATTAAAAAATAGCTCTCCCCCAGTAGGTAAATCCATGCCTCCCATAATGTTAAGCAAGGTGCTTTTACCTGAGCCGCTAGGTCCCAGAATCACCAATAATTCCCCATCATAAATGTTAAGCGAGCTCTGTTTCAGGGCCTCCACCTTGACTTCGCCCATATCGTAAGTCTTATAGACTCGATCCAATTTCATAAGTATATCCTGACTCATTCATATCCATCCTTAGCGTAATCTTCATCGATTTTTAGATTTAAGGGTCAATGGTCGGAAACGTCATTTTTATCGCATTGATAGTTTTAAGGCAGACTTTCCTTAAATGAGTATATATGGTTGCGTATCTTTATCTATAATTCTACAAAAGCTCTATAAATCCCTTTAACTTAGCCAATAGATATATATTGAAAAATGTTGCCCTGAATAGGTTTGGTATTTAACATCAACTATAATAATGCTAGAATAGGACATTCAATATTTTTACGGTCCCGGCAGGAGAAGCTTTCAGGTTTCTGGAAAGTACAGCAAACTTATTGGCAAATTTTCCTCTATCTTTGTAGGGCGGATACCGCTAGCATGAACAAGGAGTTAGAATGAGAGGCGTTAAATTGCAATTTATTTTATTTTACAGCATCTTTTTTTTACTATATGGGCTATTAAACTACTATATTGGTTTGCGGGGATGGCAAGCCTTTAGCAGTATTGCTATGCGTGCAGCCTGGTTCTGGGCAGGAGGGGTAGTATTGTTCGCTCTATCCTTTCCCCTGGGACGTTATATCGCTGATTCTTTGCCCCACTACCTGGGTAGGATTATCATTTTTATCGGTTCCTACTGGTTAGCCGCCATTTACTATCTGCTCTTGATGTTGCTGGCCCGTGACCTGCTGCGATTAATCATGCGCTGGACTGGCATGGGACCTTTGAATCTGCGGGATTCCTTTGTAATCGTTCTGACGTTGGTTACCATAATCCTGATCTACGGCACCTGGAACTCACTTAATCCCGTGGTTCGCAACTATGAAGTTACCTTAGATAAAAAGTCCAGTTCCTTAGATACTATGGGCGTAGTCGTGGTATCAGACATTCACCTGGGTTGGATTGTAGGCGTCGATCGTCTGCAGCAAATGACTGCTCTTATTAACTCCCTGGATCCAGACCTGGTACTTCTGCCGGGAGATGTTGTCGATGAAGGAGTAGATCTGGAAACCGAAGAAAGACTCCCCCAAGCCCTACGTAGCTTGCATCCCCGCTTCGGAACTTTTGCTGCCATGGGCAACCACGAATATATCAGCGGCAATGCGGAAGCAACCATAGAATTCTTAAATCGGGCTGGAATCAGGGTCCTGCGTGACCAATGGACTGAAGTAGCTGACGGTTTTTATGTACTGGGACGAGATGATGCATCCCGGCATCCTTTTAATGGTAAGCAGCGTTTGGAGTTGTCCGCCCTCATGGCTAATATCGATAAGAATAAACTGCCGGTTATATTAATGGATCATGAGCCTTATAACCTGGATATATCGGAAAAAGAAGGTGTGGACCTGCAGTTTTCCGGCCACACCCATCGGGGACAATTATATCCCAATAATTATATAACCCGAGCTATTTACGAACAAGATTGGGGCTATCTTCGTAAAGGCAATTTCCAATTTATCGTATCCTCCGGCTTCGGAACCTGGGGTCCGCCCATCCGGATCGGCAATCGTCCAGAAATAGTGCATGTTTTGGTTCGTTTTGAATAAACCAGTTCCCCTTAATAGCAACCAAAGACGGTAGCACCGGGATATCTGGTCAGCGATATTTGCTGATCTTTTCGTCCATAGTCACTCCACTGGGTTTATAATCTATTTTCACTACGGCTATGACTCGCGCCACTTCAGCTTCCGTACAGACCTCCAGACTCTTTTGGACCAGGCCTAAAAGGGTATCCAAATCACCTTCTATGGTAGTCTCCATTGGCCCCACCACATACTTTAGCTGAGAATCCTCAATAACGCTGATAACCTTATCAACAATCCCATATATTTTATCTTCATCAACTATCGGCAATATTTGCAGACTTAAATTTGCCTCAGCCATCATTTAACTCCTCGCCACCTTACGGGACACAGTCCTCGACCTATCATCCAAATGAATAATATAGCCAAGGTGTGCCCCTTAAAGGATAACTGATTATTGAGCGAATTGCTCTATTTTCGCAGCCAGGTTTTTTTTTCGGCAATCGTCACAGAGCCTGGGTTCAAAGCCTTCCAGATCAATCCGCGCTAAAATATAGTTTAGCTGTTCCTGGGTAGCGTATGGTTGGCCGCAGTTTTCGCAATGCACCAGATCAAAAGTTTTCTTCCAGATGACCCGTTTCCCATCAGTCTCGGATAACTCAATCGCCCCAGTCGGGCAAATATTGGCACAGGCCGCACAACCGATACAAACTGTAGATTCGGCATCGAAGGGCGTACTGATCCTTTTTTCGGTTCCGCGCCATACAGCCGCTATCGCACTGCAGCCTATCTCTTCACAAGCCCTCACACATAAACGGCATAGGATACAGCGTTCGCTTTCGTTAATCTCTAACCGGTTTTCCAAGCATTTATACTCGCGATACAGCTTCTCCATAAACTCACTTTTAGGAGCGCTGCGGTATAATAGCGCAACAATGGTTCGGCGGGCTTTTTCAATCACCGGGGTCGAGGTCCGTACCTCTATCTCTTCATTTATCGGATAGGTACAGGACGCTACGATGTTAGTGGAATGGGCAGTTTTCACTTCCACCATGCACATCCGGCACATACCCTGACCTCCGAAAGCTTCATGATAGCAAAGGGTGGGTATATTGATCCCATGCTGGCGGGCTGCTTCCAGTATTGTCGCACCAGGATTAACATCTACCGCTTGCTGGTCTATGATAATTTTCATTTTCCACCCCTCCTATCTTACTTTAACTGCATCAAATTTACATTCGTTCCTGCATTCACCGCATTGAATGCACTTTTCCTGATCAATTATATGGGGTTCTTTCTTCTCCCCACTAATGGCTTCAACCGGACAGTTCTTTAAACACAAACCGCAGCCGGTACAAGGTTTCTCATCGATATAAAATTCGGTCAAATCTCGGCACACACCGGCCGGGCAATGCCCTTCTTTGATGTGGGTCATATATTCGTCCCGAAAATAACCCAGGGTGGAAAGTACCGGATTGGGCGCAGTCCTGCCCAACGCACATAGTGAGGCAATCTGCATGGTTTCCCCGATCTCCTGTAAGAGTTCCAGGTCTTTTTCCCTACCCTCACCCTTACAGATGCTATTCAGGATTTCCAGCATGGCTTTTAGTCCTTCCCGACAGGGAGTGCATTTACCACAGGATTCTCCCGCCAGAAAATTAACATAATAGCGAGCTATCTCAACCATACAGGTATGCTCATCCATGACTATCAGACCGCCTGATCCCATCATGGAACCAGCCTTGGTCAGTGAATCAAAGTCGACTTCTAAATCCAGCATTTCGGCTGGAATGCATCCTCCGGAGGGACCTCCGGTCTGCACCGCTTTAAATTTCCTGCCCCCAGGGATACCACCGCCAATGTCATATATTATTTCTCTTAGGGTGGTTCCCATCGGCACCTCTACCAAACCTGTATTTATCACTTTGCCTACCAGGGAGAACACCTTGGTTCCCTTGCTGCCAGCGGTGCCAATAGATGCAAATGCGGGCGCACCTATATTCATTATTACTGGTACATTAGCCCAGGTTTCTACGTTATTAATTATGGTAGGTTGTCCCCACAAACCTTTTTCAGTGGGATAAACATATTTATCGCGGGGTTCACCCACATTCCCCTCAATAGAAGCCATTAGAGCGGTCTCCTCACCACAAACAAAGGCTCCTCCGCCCCGGACAATTTCGATGTCAAATGATAGCTGGCTGCCCAGTATATTTTTACCTAAGTACCCCCGGGTACGCGCATCCTCAATAGCAATGCCCAGATTTTTTACCGCCAGGCTATATTCATCCCGCACGTAAATAAATCCCGCTGAAGCCCCAATGGCATAGGCACAAATAATCATGCCTTCGATAACGGTATGCGGGTCTCCCTCCATAATACTGCGGTCCATAAATGCTCCAGGATCGCCTTCGTCCCCATTACAGATAACATACCGGATGGAAGCATTTACGGCTGCGCAAGTCTTCCATTTTTGCCCAGTAGAAAATCCTCCCCCGCCGCGACCTCGGAGTCCTGATTTAATAAGCTCATCAATTACGCCAGACGGCGTCATTTCTTTTAGTACTTTGCCCAGAGCCTTGTACCCGTCTCGGTTGATATAGTCCTGAATAGAGGCTGGGTCTATTTCCCCGATATTACGCAGGGCTACCTTGTGTTGTTTTTTATAGAAATCAATTTCATGATGGGACCTGACCCGTTGTTTGGTTTTGGGATCACGATATAATAGTCTATTAATCAGTTCCCCTTTTTGCAGGGTCTTGGCAATTATTTCAGGAACATCCTTATCCG
>CAZYJA010000113.1:0-8588 GCA_964647245.1 uncultured Syntrophomonas sp.
CGTGGTACTCTTTTCTCTTGGCCTCCTGGGCACATTATCACGCCCTTCTGCTTTTGCAACATTATACTTTATTACTTATTCCCGCACAAGAGAACCGTCCCCTTGTGCTTATGTAATTGAAGTAAAAAATAAAAGCCGGTCAAGATGAATTTATTTCACCCCAACCGGCTCGTTTAAATATTAGGACTTATGCAATTTATGGGTATAGACCCAACATTCAGATCAAACAAAAATAATATTTCTAAAACCAAGGGATTTTGTAAAAAAACCTTGAAGCGCCATGTATGATGCATGAATCTCGTTTCTACCCTAGCTGTCCGAAATAATGGTCTTGAATAACCAATGCTATGGCTGTTTTTGGTCAAAACGGAACAGCCGAATGAAAAACAAACCAAGCTTGGTCTTGCAAAGAAATGCTCTCTGCGTTTCGCGAAATTAACAATTCCAAGGTTTGGGTTGTCTTTGGACCTAGCCTTATGGGATTGGAATTTCTATCCTGAAACTGCATTAACTACTGGTGGATACACATCCCATAATGAGCCAAGATTCTCCTTAAATTTGGTAAAGTTCTTGTTCATCCAAAAAACTAATACCTTTGGCTTTAAAAGCGACCTTGGCCTTTTTGGAATCTTCCACTTTAAAGATAACCAAGGCGTCGGTTCCAGTCATGCCCAGAAATGCGTAGAGATACTCTATATTAAGATTTTCTTCGGACATTTGATCCAAAACATAAGCTAATCCTCCTGGAGAATCAGGCATACGCACCGCAATAACTTCGGTTTCACTTACGGTGAAGCCAGTTTCCTTGAGGATCTTATAGGCTTTAACCGGATCATTCACTATTAAGCGAAGTATCCCAAAATCAGAGGTGTCCGCTATGGAAAGCGCCCGAATGTTTATCCCGGCATCTCCCAAAACCTTGGTTACATGAGCCAGCCGACCTGTTTTGTTCTCTAAAAACACTGAAATCTGTTTGGCCATACTATTTCCCCCCTAAATTATTCTATTGTCAACAATTCTTTTGGCTTTGCCTTCGCTTCTTTCTATGGATTGAGGTTCAACCAGGCGGACTTTTACCGCTATCCCCAACCCGCTATTTAGTTCACGGCTGATCCTGGCTTCCAGCTCTTCTAATTTTCTCACTTCGTCACTAAATATACTTTCCGAAACCTCCACTTGCACTTCCAGCCGGTCCAGATTATTCTTACGTTCCACGATAAGCTGGTATTGTGGCTCTATCCCCGGTATCTGCAGTAGAATACTTTCTATCATAGAAGGAAATACATTGACACCCCGGATAATCAGCATATCGTCAGAGCGTCCCAGGATTTTCTTGATTCGGGCATGGGTCCGCCCACAGTCGCACACTTCACGGGTTATCGAGGTTAAATCCCGAGTGCGATAACGAATGATGGGCAGTGCTTCTTTAGTTAACGAAGTTATCACCAGTTCGCCATGACTACCTTCCGGCAGCACTTCGCCGGTTTCCGGATTGATAATTTCCGCAATAAAATGATCTTCAGCCAAATGCAGACCTTGTTTATAAGCACAATCTATGGCTACCCCAGGACCGACCAGTTCGGTCATCCCATATACATCATAAGCATCAATTTCCCATTTATTCTCGATTTCTTTGCGCATGTTTTCCGACCAGGGCTCGGCTCCAAATATGCCGGATTTGAGTTTGAAATCTGAGCGCTTCAAGCCCATCTTCATTAATTCTTCATGAATAACCAAAGCATATGAAGGGGTGCAGCCCAGCATAGTTACGCCATAATCGTGCATCAGATTAACCTGACGCTTGGTGTTGCCGCCAGAAGCCGGGAGCACCGAGGCGCCTATTTTCTCTGCCCCATAGTGGCCGCCCAGCCCTCCGGTGAAAAGTCCATATCCCCAGGTAATCTGAATCACCGAATCACGGGTGGCACCTGCGTTGGTCAAACCCCGAGCCATAATTTCGGCCCAATTATCAATGTCATTTCTAGTATAAGCAGCTACAGTTGGTTTGCCAGTGGTTCCGGATGACGACTGAATCCTCACCACATCTCGCATGGGGACTGCCAGTAAACCAAACGGGTAATTGACCCGGAAATCCTGTTTAGTTAGGAATGGTAAATATTTCAGATCCGCCAAGCTTTTGATATCCTGGGGTTTTACCCCCGCTTCATCCATTTTGGCCTTGTAAGCCGGAACAAATGAATACACCCTAAACACAGTTTCTTTTAATCTTCTCAATTGCAGTTCCAGCAATTGCTCCCTAGGCATACATTCCTTTTCCTGATCCCAATATAACATTATTTCTACCCCCCTCATAGTTTTCCTGCAATTTTCCTAAATAAAATTACAACCTGTGCCCTTTCTCGTCATGGTCAGTATTGCTTACATTGATACAGTTATCTTTACATAACTTTCTTAATCTATCCCTCCATCCCTAATCAAGATTTTTAAACAGAAAAACCCCTCATCCCCTTAGGGACGAGAGGTATACTATCCTTCCGCGGTACCACCCTTTTTGCATACAGCCAGCTCAATATAGACATCAGAAATACAAAATCCTGCATAAAAAAAGCCCTCATCCGATTGGGACGAGAAGCTGTTGCTCCCGCGGTACCACCCATATTGCCATAAGGCCCGCTTTGGTCAGGATACATGTTTTCTATATCCGCTCCCCGGTAACGGCGGGAGTTCCGCCACAGCCTACTTTCAATGTTTCAGCCGGGTGCTCAAAAGTGAACTTCGTTGCGCTTCAATTAAAAGATGCTTACAGCCTATGGCATCTCCTCTCTGAGTAAATCCCCGCAACTACTTTTCTTTATCATCGCTATAATTATATTAAATTATTATAATTGTAGCATGACTTGCTAATGCTTGTAAAGGAATGAATTGGTGTTTTTTATTGCCTATTTGATTTTTTATTATGTGAGGCTATGACACTTACCCGCAGAGTATGAATGCTCTCAGCCTTTATTGAATTAGTCAAAAAAAACCCCGCTGGGCCGTGGCGTCGCGAGTTTTAACCTGCAAAGCAGGTGGGTGTTCTCTCATATACTTTATGGGTCCCATTTATTGGGCATACAAGTCATATATGAAGACCGAACTCCCATAGTTTTTGTGTTGGCAAAAACTAAACGACTATTCACGTGAACAGCAGGGATATTCTGTTTTCCAAATTTCTTTAATCTGATAATACCACAGAATACCCGCTGCTTCAATAAAAGATGCCTGTCATTATCTGTGCTTATTTCCAGTCCCGGTTTATTTTTCCTTTAGTTTCAAGGCTAGCTCTCTTAGTTGTTTAGGGCTTACCGGCGACGGTGCATTGGTCATGGGACAGGCGGCACTCTGGGTTTTCGGGAAAGCAATAACTTCCCGGATACTGTCCCGACCCGCCATTAGCATAACCAGGCGATCAACTCCAAAGGCAACTCCCCCATGAGGTGGGGCACCATATTCAAATGCTTCTATCATGTGTCCAAACTTCTCCAGGGCTTCTTCCTGGCTCATTCCTAAGAGGCTAAACATCTTCTCTTGCAGGTCCCGCTGGTGAATCCGAATGCTGCCGCCCCCGATTTCGGTCCCATTTAGAACCAAATCATAAGCCCGGGCCTTTACCTTAGCCGGATCGGTATCCAGCAGCGGAAGGTCCTCTGGTTGCGGTGAGGTAAACATATGATGTACGGCTACATACCTTTTTTCTTCCGCATCATACTCCAGCAGAGGGAAGTCCAATATCCAGGCAAAAGCCAGTTTATTAGGATCACAGA
This sequence comes from uncultured Syntrophomonas sp., assembly GCA_964647245.1. Taxonomy (GTDB): domain Bacteria; phylum Bacillota; class Syntrophomonadia; order Syntrophomonadales; family Syntrophomonadaceae; genus PHAA01. Next base: position 3,765 of record CAZYJA010000113.1, read on the forward strand.
GATTCAGGCGTCGTCCCAGATTAAGGCGCAACACCCCCAGGACCCGGGCTACAATCTCGGCCTGGTCAGCCCCAAAGAGTAATAAATCACCGGGCTTCGCATCCAAGGTCTCCAAAATGGTCTGCATCTTGGCCTCGCTAAAGAATTTGGTAATAGGTGATTTCAGCTCGGTTTCGGTAACATTTATCCAGGCCAGGCCTTTGGCTCCAAATTCTACTGCCATTCTGCCCAGGTCGTCAATCTCCTTGCGAGTAAATGATCCGCAAGTTCTGGCATTGAGCGCTCTGACCACTCCCCCCCCGGCGATAGCACTGGCAAAAACTTTGAAATCCACATCTCTAACTAATTCGGTTATATCAACTATCTCCCAGTCAAAACGCAGTTCGGGCTGGTCGCTGCCATACTTTAACATGGCCTCATCGTAAGATATGCGCGGAAACGGGGTAGGAATGTCTATCTGACAGCCTTCCTTGAAGAGCCGGGGCATCATTCCCTCGATCAGGCTGATAATATCCTCTTCATCAATAAAAGACATCTCCATATCCAACTGGGTGAACTCTGGCTGCCGATCCGCCCGCAGGTCTTCATCCCGGAAACAACGGGCGATTTGGAAATACTTCTCCATCCCTGCTACCATCAACATTTGTTTGTACTGTTGGGGCGATTGGGGCAGAGCAAAGAACTCTCCCGGGTGAACCCGACTGGGCACCAGGTAGTCGCGGGCTCCTTCCGGGGTACTTCGGCCCAGAATAGGGGTTTCAATCTCCATAAAGCCCTTTTCATCCAGGTAGTCCCGAATGGTTTTGACCACCCGGTGGCGCAGGAGCAGGTTATCTCTCATTTCCGGCCTGCGTAAATCCAGATAACGATAACGCAGGCGCAGAAGTTCATCTACCTCTATTCCATTTTCGATATAGAAAGGCGGAGTTTTAGCGGTATTTAAGACCTCCATCTGCTCAACATATACTTCAACTTTACCAGTCTTAAGATTTGGGTTTTCAGTATCTTGCGGGCGGGCCTGGACTTTGCCATTTACGGCCACCACATATTCGCCGCGCACACTTTCGGCCAGATGGAAAGATTCCTTATTTAACTCAGGATTGAAGACCACCTGAATAATACCAGAACGATCCCTGAGATCGATAAAAATGAGTCCTCCATGATCTCGTCTGGCATCGACCCAACCATTTAACGTAACTTGCTCCCCTACCTGTCCCAAACCAATATCAGTAGCACTGTGTGTCCTCTTCATTACTCCATTGTCCTCCCTATCTATGCCAATATATCTTTTATTACGGGGATTAGTTGTTCTGTCTCTACCTCAAACTGCTCCCGAGAGCTCATATTTCTGACCGTGAAATAGCCTCGGTTCACTTCATCCTCGCCCATTAGAACTACAATGCGCGCGCCCAGCTTGTCCGCATACTTCATCTGCGCTTTCATGCTCCGTCCGGTATAGTCTCTATCCACCATGATCTGGGCTTTGCGGAGCTTATCCAAAACTCGCATGGCCTGATTCTCATATTCCTTATTCAGGACCGCCAGGAAAACCTCTAGTTTACTGGTTGGCGCAGCGCTGCCAGGCAGGCTGTCAATAGCCAACAACAGGCGCTCCATCCCCAATGCAAAACCAATCCCTGGTATGTCCGGACCTCCGCAGGCTTTTACCAGCCCGTTATACCTGCCCCCACCGCCTACGGCACTCTGGGCTCCTATCTGCGGTATATGTATTTCGAAAGCGGTATTGGTATAATAGTCCAGGCCTCGCACCAGGTTGTTATCATGCAGATAATGAATACCATTATCCCCCAGGGTCGCTTTAACCAGATTATAATGTTCCTGACAATCATCGCAGAGGCTATCGTATATGTAAGGAAATCCCGCAATGGCCTGGTGACAGGTTTCAACTTTGCAGTCCAATACTCGCAGGGGGTTCTTTTCATAGCGAGACTGGCAATCAACGCACAGTTTTCCTTTTACCGGGCTAATGTGTTCGATTAGTTTTTGCCGATAGTTTTCCCGACAAACTGGACAGCCTACCGAATTAAGATGCAGTTCATAATCCCTGAGGCCTAAATTGGCCAGGATTTGTACCAACAGCATGATAACCTCGGCATCCAGATAAGGACTGGTACTGCCAAAGACCTCTACTCCAAATTGGTGAAATTGACGGTATCTGCCGGTCTGCGGCCGGTCATAGCGAAACATGGGACCCTTGTAGTGCCATTTCACCGGCATAACTCCCCCATACACACTATGTTCAATCAAGGTCCGTACACAGGAGGCGGTTCCTTCTGGCCGCAAGGTCAGGCTGCGGTTGGATTTATCCATGAAGGTATACATTTCCTTGGTAACAATGTCAGTAGTTTCGCCTACCCCACGCTCGAATAATTCAGTATGTTCAAATAATGGCATCCTGATTTCACTATAACCGAACAAGCGGGCAGTATCCTCGATTACTTGCTCGATGTACTGCCATTTTTGAGACTCGGGCGGCAAAACATCATAGGTACCCCGAGGGGCTTTTATCTGCATCTCCACTCCTCCGAATTCATGTATTCTGTGCATAATTCTAATTTAAGGCTGTAAGCTTGTCAACTTTACGGGCTATCAGCTGGTCCAGTGTTTGCCGGTAGCTCTTCGGGTCTTTGGGATTATGAAAAGACGTCAAGGACCAGTCAGCAGTATTAACAAATTTGCTGCTCGCCCCTCCCCCCAGAGCAATAATGGTCTGTCGTTCCTCTATCATTTGAACATTATATATACATACGCTGTCACCCTGAGCATAACCCAGATTCTCCATACTGGACTGCATATACTTCTGCCGATAAAGATAATACGGATAATATCCATGCTGAGTGAAAACCTGAGCTAAAAAATTTACCCCCGACTCGACTTCGGTAATTTGATCCAGGATTTTCGTTTTCCCTTCTACCTGGGCCATTGTCGAACCTCTTTTTAGAGCCAGGACGTGGACCGTTACATTATCCGGCTGCAAACTCAAAACTCTGGCCGCGGTCGACTCATAATGTTTAGCCGTTTCACCGGGCAAGCCCACAATCAGATCCATATTAATATGTTTAATTCCAGCCGAACGCGCCCATCCCACAGCTTGGTCGATGGATCTGCTATCATGGTTACGGCCGATTAAGCGCAGGGTATCATCATTCATAGTTTGAGGATTAATACACACCCGGTCTACACCGACCTGTTTAAGTAACTCCAGCTTGGACCGGGATAGGGTATCCGGCCGGCCCGCTTCAACTGTCACCTCTATGGTTCTTCCAGATATATATTTGCCGTGTAATACGTCAAAGATCCTGGCCAGATCGGTTTCACTCAAAACAGTAGGGGTGCCTCCCCCTAAATAAATGCTTTGTACGGATAAGTCGCTCTGGTTGATGTAGTCGCCAATAACATTCATCTCTTTTAACAGGGCATCTAAGAAGGGGCTTATATCCCTTTCATAATTGGCGAGGACGGCCCCCGGAAATGAACAATAATAACAGCGGCTGGGACAAAAAGGTATCCCGATATAGATACTTACTTGCTTATGGGCCTCAGCAGACGAGAGTAAATAGGGGCGGTTGGCATTGGCGACATTTACCAGCAGGTGAGCTTTTTCACGAGTCATCAGGTATCTGGCTTCCAACTTGGCCACGATAGAATCTATATCCCAACCCTCATCCATAAGCCGATGCACTATCTTAACCGGACGAACCCCAGTAAGAATTCCATAAGCGTTGAAATTTCGATGCAAATGCTTACACAACAAGCGATAGATAAAAACCCGTGCCCAGTGCTTCACCTGGACTCTCAATTCAAGTCCATCAGAACTCAAAGGAAAACTCTCCCGATCCTCGGTAACTCTGCCATTTGTACTAATCTTTCCATAAAAAAGCACCTTCTCACTCAGTTCCGATCCGGTTAGAGCCAGGTAATCTTCTTCTGTTCCCTCCCGCAACTTATAACCTGGGAAGGCCATCCTAATCAAGTCGTGCAGGCTATTAAATAATGTTGGCGGTTGAATATCAATCCCCAGAAACATGGTCTCCCCCTTTAGCACTTTCCAGCTGGTGCACGCCCGGCAATTTCCGCCTGCTTCGTTGTGGCCCCTGCCGCCTCGTAGGGCGAAAAATCTGCTAAGGCTTCAGATCTCTCAATTATCCGTAACAAACCCTTAGCTACTTGTCATCAGTTGCTCCTCCATCACCGAATACCGGTATCGCCTCTCCCAAAAATGTGGGCTGAGGTTTGATTATTTTGGCCAGCCAGAAATCCTTGTTGCGGGCCGCCATTTCCCGCAACTGATATTGAGCCATAACCGGGCCATAATTATGCAGGTCAGAGGAAACTCCATAAGCCTCCAGACCCAGCTCTCGGGCAATAAAAACCGCCCGCTGCAGATGATAGTGCTGGGTAACTATAATTACCTTCTTTACCTGGAAAATATCCCGAGCCCGGTACATACTTTCATAAGTGCTAAAGCCGGCATGATCCATGAAAACATCCTGGCTGGGCACCCCTTTCCCCTTCAGGAAGCTCTTCATAGTATTAACTTCATCATAATTGGTCTGTCCATGATCCCCGCTGACCAGAATCCTTGGAGCCTTGCCCTGCTTATAAAGTTCATGGCCTATCGTTAGGCGGTCATTAAGCATGGCAGATGCCTTGCCATCCGGCAAAACATAGGCTCCCAATACCAGAATGGCCTCGGCTTCCGGTACCTCTTCGGCACTGAATATGTATTTCTCTCCAGTCTGCTCCACATAATAATTAGTCAGCCCAAATACGGAGCCCAGCAAGACCAATACCACAAGTGAT
>CAZYJA010000114.1:0-8548 GCA_964647245.1 uncultured Syntrophomonas sp.
TATTACCACCGCATTAGACTTACCTATGTGGGCGGTAAGTTTTCTTAGGGCTTGCGACATAAGTCGCGCCTGCAACCCTACGTGCACATCACCCATTTCCCCATCAAGTTCCGCCTTAGGAACTAAAGCCGCTACCGAATCAATTACAACTATATCAATAGCTCCACTTCTGACCAACGCTTCAGCTATTTCCAAGGCCTGCTCCCCATTATCCGGCTGAGAAACCAACAGATTAGCAATATCCACTCCTAACTTCTTAGCATAAAGAGGATCCAGGGCGTGCTCAGCGTCAATAAATGCCGCCATGCCCCCTTCTTTCTGGGCCTGCGCTATGCAATGCAAGGCGACGGTAGTTTTGCCCGAGGATTCGGGTCCAAATATTTCAACAACCCTTCCTCTGGGTATTCCACCCACTCCCAAAGCCATATCCAGGGATATGCATCCGGTAGAGATAACCTCCACATTCATCGTAGTATTTTCGCCCAGTTTCATGATAGAGCCTTTGCCAAATTGCTTTTCTATAGTCTTTATGGTATTGTTTAAAGCTTCCATTTTATCCTGTTTTAGGTCTTTTAAATCCAAACCTTTCCCCTCCTCAAACATATGTTCGTATTTGAAATTATACCAGACCTGTCAGTTATGTCAATACATATTTTGGAATTATCCAGGCATAAACTAACCGTTTACTCCGATCTTTTTCAGGCCATAGATCGTTATCCAAAGCTGAACCTATATCCGGTATTACTGCCTTTCGATGCCTTGCGCGAAAAATCCTCTAGCCCCCTTATCCATCCAGACGAAAGGTGTGTAAAATAGAATACACCGGGCCGTTCGGAGTTAGATCACTATTCATTAAGTGGAAATTATCCACTTTAAAAGAACGTAATTTATCTTTTGATTTCATATTCGCGACTAGTTTAAGCAGTTCCGGCAACTTAGAATCAGAGCGGATTCGGCCCAGGGTCAGATGAAAACGGTGGTCTCTTTCCTTGTCAAAACCCATTGCGGACAGGTAGGCATCTACCCTTTCGCCCAGGAATTCTGCCTTATCAATTTCGCCTTTGATTCCCATCCATACTACGCGGGGTCTCGTCCGGTTAGGAAAGAACCCCAGACCTCCAGCTGAAAGATTAAATGCCGGTGAATTATCAGCAGCCAGCGATAATTGCTTAATTATCCCTGGTAAGATAGCTTCACTTACCTCTCCCAGGAACTTGAGAGTCAGATGGTAATTTTCATATTCAACCCATTTAATATCAGGTCGAACCATCCCTAGCTCATTTCTGAACATGCGCGCATACTGTTTCACGCTATCGCTAACCGGCACCGCTACAAACAACCTCATGGTGTTAATACCCCCGCATTCTTATCCTTGGTATTCGATATGTCTCCGGAGCAAGTCCAAAGCAGATTTGGCAGCTATCATCCGAATAGCCTCTCTTCCTCCGACAAATCTTAATTCCTTGCCCTCGTAGCCCCTGGCATGGGCTAATCCAACATAAACCAGACCGATTGGTTTATCAGTAGTGCCCCCTTCAGGCCCGGCATTACCCGTGATGGCTAATCCGAAATCGGTACCGGCCAGCTTTCGAATTCCTTGGGCCATTTCCCGTGCAGTCTCTGCACTAACCGCTCCATAATTTGTAAGGGTTTCACCCGTTACACCGAGAAGAAGCTGCTTAGCCTCATTGCTATAAGAAGTAACTCCACCCCAAAAATACTTGGAACTACCTGGCAAATCAGTAATAAGCTTGCCCAACATACCTCCCGTACAAGATTCTGCCAGGGCTAATCTTTGCCCGTTGGCCAAAAGTAGGCTGGCAACCTTGGACACCAGCGTTTCATCATCATAAGCGATTACATTTCTACCCATTCTAGCCACAATTCTATCGGTTAAATCCGTTAGGATGTTGCGATTGTCATCTGCATCGTGTCCTTCCACGGTCAACCTGATATGGACTTCACCGTCAGTGGCTAGCAAGGCCATCCCACAACCGTCCGGCGTATCCATTAATTCTCCCAGCATCTCTTCCACATGAGACTCACCTGGGCCCAATACTTTTATGTTCTTTCTTAAGATATTGCGCACATCGGCTCCCAAATCCTTTTTTAGGAGTGGTTCGACCTCGCTGGTATACATATTCGTCATTTCCCGGGGTGGCCCCGGCAATAGAATAAACAACTTGCCATTCTTATTCAGATACATGCCGGGAGCGGTTCCCAGACCATTTTTCAGAACGACCGCCTCCGCGGGAAACATAGCCTGTCTAAGATTTATTTCCGGCATGGGGCGCTTGCGCCGGGCAAAAAATTCCCGCAAGTGCATAACCTCGTCTTCCCGCGTTTCCAGTTGGCAATCCATTAACTCACACACCACAATCTTGGTGAGATCGTCAAATGTAGGCCCCAGTCCTCCGCTGGAAATAATGATATCCGCGGATTCCAACCCCAGCGCAAATGCCCGGCGTATTTGTTCACGGTTATCTCCCACTGTACTCTTACCTATTACTTTAATACCTAGTTCCATTAATTTCTGAGATAAAAATACCGAATTGCTATCCAGGGTAGTTCCCAGTAACAACTCGGTGCCGGTTGATATGACATAAGCCTTCTTCAACCCATCATTCCTCCTAACCAAGCAAAACATATAACTATTATATACATTTTGCCGCCCAATATTGCGTTGTATGTATAATTAAATCCAGTCCGACTGGCTTAAAACCTAATGAGAAGTATGATTAGATTTTTAATCTTTAGCTGATCGGTGAGATTTGACTCATGTTTATGGTAATAAGCCCAGCAACTATAATATATTGACTAATAGAATTAAGCTGCAAATAGAACCAGCTATGTCCGCTCGGTTAATAGTCCACTTTATTCTTATAAAAATACTCTACCCCGGATATAATGGTTATAATTACGGCCCCATACATTACCCATTGTCCCAGAGCCAGGGTTGCTAGCGGGTGGTATAAGTTCTGGACCATAATTAATAATACCGCTGTTATCTGACTGATGGTCTTTAATTTACCCATTTTACTGGCAGGAATAATGATACCCTCTTCCGCCTTAACCACCCGGAGTCCGGTTACGGCAAATTCTCTGCCAATAATAACAATAGCTATCCAACCCGGAATTCTGCCCAGTTCCACCAGGCTAATTAGGGCAGCGGTAATTAAGAGCTTATCTGCCAAAGGGTCTAGAATAGCTCCCAGCTTAGTAACCTGCTTCCACTTTCGGGCCAAGTAGCCATCAAGGCTATCAGTTAAGGCCGCAATCATAAAAATGACGGCGGCTAACGAACCACCGTAGGGAATCCGGGTTAGCATCAAGACTACAAATATTGGCACCAATATAATTCTTAACATGGTTATTTTATTCGGAATATTCATCAGCGGGTTCCCCAATCATATCGTAGTTACGTATTCCTTTGAGACGAACATTTACAAAACTTCCTTTGACCAACTTTGCCCCACTTTTAACCATAGTGATCCCATCAACCTCAGGCGCCTGAAAATAACCGCGCCCAATAAACAAGTTGGAGGATACTTGCGAAGATATCAATATTTTCTCATTCCTATTTAAGCGAGTCAGGTTCTTTTGGCGGGTTATGGTTTGTTGTAATCGCATAATGGCATCGCGGCGCTCTTGTTTAAGTTCCAGAGCAACCTGTCCTGGTAAATCAAAGGCAACCGTGCCTTCTTCTGGGTTAAAAACAAATGCACCCAACCAATCAAACTCGGTCTCCTTAACAAAATCATACAGGCGGTTAAAATCTTCTTCGGTCTCACCTGGAAATCCTAACATCACAGTGGTTCTTAACACCAGCCCCTCCACCTGTTCATGCAGCCTCTCCATTAATGAGCGTAGTTGATCCGCATCATGTTTTCGATTCATTGCTTGCAAGACCTTAGCTGAGGCATGCTGCACCGGTATGTCCAGATAAGGCAAGACCTTACCCTCGCCAGCAATAATATCAACAAGCTCTTGACTAAAGTGGGCCGGATGAAGATACATCAAACGGATCCATTCCAGGCCGTCGATTTTAACCAGATCATTTAGCAGTCGGGGTAAATCGCCGCCCCCCGCCAGATCTGACCCATACATAGCCGTATCCTGTCCTATAACTACCAGCTCTTTTACCCCTCGCGCCACTAATTCGCGGGCTTCCTTCACAATTTCGGCGCGGGGACAGGAACGCAGGTTTCCTCTTATCAAGGGAATGGCGCAGTAACTGCATCTATTATTGCAACCTTCGGTAATTTTCAGAAAGGCTGAACCTAGGGGAGTAGTAAGTATCCTGGGTCCTTTTTCTATAAATACCGCCGGTGGTTCACTAATATGAACTACCCGTTCACCTTCCAGAACCCGCATTACAACTTTATCAATATCGATAAAAGATGATATGCCTACTACCCCATCTAATTCTGGCATCTCATCCAGAAGTTCCTGACCATTTCGTTGAGCTAAACATCCCGTCGCCAATAAATATTGCAAACGACCGCCGGCTTTCAATTTCCCCGTTTCAATAATGGTATCTATAGCCTCTTCCTTGGCGTCGTTAATAAAACCGCAAGTGTTAATAATTATTATATCGGCCTTCTCTAACCTATCTACAATCTTGTATCCGGCTTTTTTCATCGTCGCAATCATAATCTCGGTGTCAACTTGGTTCTTCGGACAACCTAAACTAATAAACCCTACTTTCACCTGCTACCTCTATTCCTTACCTATACTACTAAGGTCATATTTTTTCTCGGCTACTTCCCCCGGCTTGCCTAAGGGAGCAAGTTGCTTTTTATTTAAAGTCAGATCTATTCCCCCGGCGTTACCCGCTTTGACAAATATCGATTGACTGCCCTCAAAGGATTGCTTTTCGCCGACAGCCATAATGGCCGAATATTTTTGTTCGCCATCAACCTGCACTAGAAGCCAGCACCGCTCTCTGGCTTCAATATCCAAGACCAATTTATCAATGATAGGCGGTTCCGGTTTCGTCTCCTTCGCTGGGTCAACTGCGGGATTATGGGTTGCCGGAGGCGGGGTCACGCTCCATTCCGATATGTAAGTGACCAAATAATCGCCCGCCCAAATAACCATAATCAGAAATATAGCGCCGGCGATAATATTTTTAATAGGAAGATTAAATGCCGGAAGTTTCCTTCCCCTGGAAGGCTTTAATGAATTATGAACCAAGTCCTCCCGGGGCTGGCCGTGATATGCCAGCTCCTCAAACTCATTGACCAGAACCTCGGGATCCATTTTCAGAAGCTTGGCATAGCGCCGGACAAAACCCGTGGCATAAACCCGAGGGGGAAGTTTGGCAAAGTCCTCTTCTTCCAGAGCTCTAAGGTACAAGGTTCTAATCTTGGTTTCTTGCTCCACTGCTTCCAAGTCAAAACCCTGTCTTTCTCTTTCTGCTTTTAATTTAGTTCCAAAGCTGCTAATGTCAATCACCCCTATATTGGCATTAAATATTACTACTTCTCAGCACCCGAATTGGCTGTACCGCTGGCAATTCTGATAGCCTGTCTAATCGTATACCCCCCCCGACAATCCGTACACCAGACCGGCTAAAAAGTAATGCAACCCGGTCTGGCTGTTAAAACTCTGATTGGGGGGCAACGGGAAATCGTTTACGCCCTGACTAATTATCAGTATTGCACTATTACTTCCATCAGTTATTATACAATTCTGCGTACCCGCTTCAACTAGTTTCCGTCCTTTTTGTAAATATAAATCGTATTTTTGAAAACTATCCACCCCCGGGAAGCTTCATGCCTTTTCTACCTTATGACAATTAGGATATTTATTCATACTAGCATAGTTTGTTATTGACGTATAGTTTTTCTAGTTGGTCTTCATCTATTAAAATCTCACGTTTTTTGTTGGCATCTGCTTCGGAAACAATTCCCCGCTCTTCCATTAAATCCATCAGCCGGGCAGCCCGAGAATAGCCTACGCGTAGTTTTCTTTGCAAGAAGGAAACCGAGGCCTTTTGGTTCTGAACCAGTACCTTTACTGCATCCCAAAACATCTCATCCTCAAAGTCGAGATCGGTCCTTTCCAGAGATAATTCTAATCCCTGGAGCTGATCTACATTATCACCGGCAGCAACTTGTTCCTTGATAAAATTTACGGTAATTTCTATATCATGGTCGGATACAAAAGCTCCCTGTACCCGGTAAGGTTTAACTGCGCCCACAGGTGAAAATAACATATCACCTTTGCCCAACAACTTCTCGGCTCCCCCGATATCCAGGATAGTTCTGGAATCGGTCTGCGATGACACGGCAAAGGCAATTCGTGAAGGTATGTTCGCTTTTATTATTCCGGTTACCACATCAACTGATGGTCGCTGGGTGGCTACAATCAAGTGTATCCCAGCCGCTCTGGCCATCTGGGCCAACCTGCATATGGAATCTTCCACTTCGACCGGCGCAACCATCATTAAATCCGCCAATTCATCAATAATTATGACTATAAAAGGCAAGGCTGGCGCAGCTTGGTTATACCTATATATATCTCTTACACCCTTATCCGCAAACAGCTTGTAGCGCTTTTCCATCTCGGTAGTCATCCACCGCAAAACCACGGAGGCTTTCTTAGGATCAGTCACCACCGGTGTCATCAGATGAGGTATACCATTATATATGGTTAACTCAACCATTTTAGGATCGATAAAAACCAGTTTCAACTCATCGGGGGTAGCATTGTACAAAAGGCTCATAATAATACTGTTTAAACACACACTTTTTCCCGAACCGGTAGAGCCAGCAATCAGCAGATGCGGCATATCGCTTAATTTGGCCACCACTGCATTGCCGCTGATGTCTTCCCCCAGGGCAAAGGCCAATGGACTGTTAAATTTCTTAAAAGTCGAAGAAGTGAGCAGGCTGCGTAGTCCCACACTGCTAACCTTGGCACTGGGGACCTCAATACCAATAGCGGACTTGCCCGGAATAGGAGCCTCGATCCGAATACCTTTCGCCGCCAGATTTAGTTGCAAATCATCGCTAAGGCTAATAATCTTACTTACCTTAACCCCGGGAGCAGGCGTAAGTTCATAACGAATAACGGCTGGGCCGCAACTAACCTGATTTACCTTGACGCTAACCCCAAAGCTGGCAAAAGTATCTTCCAGAACCACGATACTATCCTTAATACTTTTTTTGTTTATAGTCCTGTCACTTTCAACAATGCTTAACATTTCATAAGCAGGCTTAACATAATGATTCATTTCTTCCCTGGCTTTATAGACCAGTTCCAATTGACCCCCAGGTTTACTCTTCTCGGGCTTTATTTCCTTAATTAGAGGCTCATTAGCCGGCCTTCGGGCTAGGCCTAATTCACTGCTTTCCGGTGCCAATTCAGCAACGGGATGAATTATAACGGCTTCCTTATTTACGCTGGCCGAAACAGTTGGTTCTTCATCGTAGAACATAACTTCACTTAGCCTGGCACCGACTTTAGCGATATAATCCCAAAGCAGAGCCGCCATTTCCGATAAAGATTTTTCTAAAATCATTATAAATGACAATAGAGTACATAGGACCAGGAAAATAGTAGTACCCACTTTACCCAACAGACGAATAAGGATAAAGGCTAGACCACCACCTGTGTAGCCGCCACCCAATCCCTTTAGGGCAGCATCCCAAGCATTCAAACCCAGGGGAATACGATAGACACTGGCATAAGCCAGCCCAGTCAAGGCTAATAAAGTGAGGCCCCACATACGCGCCGACCATAATTTCTTATACCTGCCGATATGAATTGACCAGCCCAGCAAACTAAAAGGAGCTATCATAGCCATGCTTCCGAATAGATTTTGTAGTCCCATACTAAAATAGGTCCCTAATAGACCAATAAACTTTGCATCATCGGGAATTCCCTTAAAGTTTTTAATGCTCACAAAGAGAAACACGGCCACCATAAAAATGATTACCGATATTATTTCTGCTCTAATTGCATTTCCGGCCAATATTGCCGCCTTAGCTTCAGCCGAAGCAGCCGATTTAACTTTTTTACGAGTTTCCTTTTTTTTTACCATATTGCCAATCACCTTTATCGTTCACTATATTTAGAAAAACAAGTTGTAAATTTCGTAAATATTAAGTTAGTTCCTCCAACATAAAACAGGAACTGAAAATACAGCCCTGCTTGCACTAGCCATGCTATAGAAAGAAACTTACTCCAATAGTTACTGCTCCAAGGATCCAGCAATAGTAGGAGAAAATTGACAGGCGACCATTGCTAACCAATTTCATGACTACTTTAATGGCGAAATACCCACATATAGTAGCTGTTAGTGGCCCCACAATATAAGGAATAATACTCATTCCCACAAATTCGGCAGGGGAGAAATCCTTCAATTGAACCAGACCCGCACCCAGGATAACTGGTATAGAAACCAGAAACGAAAAACGAGCGGCAAAATTTCTATCCAGACCTGCTAGCAGACCACCGGCAATAGTAGAACCCGAACGGGAGATTCCTGGAATTATAGCAATACCCTGTAATAACCCAATAAATAATACGTCAAGATAAC
>CAZYJA010000115.1:0-8543 GCA_964647245.1 uncultured Syntrophomonas sp.
TGCCCTCAACAATGTCAGGCAGGAGAACATAGAACGAGTCACGGTTCAACTGGAATTAAAAGATTACCTGCGGCATCCCATTACCGCCCTTGATGTTGGCCTTTACCAACGGCTATCCCTGGCCTGTGCTCTATTGAATTCGCCCCGGCTTTTGATTATTGATGAATTGATCAAGGATATTGACCTCTATTCCCGTCACCTGATTATTAAACAGCTAAAGCCCTTTTTGCAAAGTGGAGGAGCCTGTATTTGTGGCTTCAGCAACATGGAAATGGCTGATTTTTTTGACCGCGTAGGCTGGTTGGAAAATGGACGGCTAGAAATCCTAACCCCCTTACAAGCAAGTGACAAGTGGAATAACTTGGTGGCTTCTTACCAGGAACCGGGGGATGCGGAAGATGACTAGCCTGAACCTTAAGATCATGCGCCGTGAGTTTGGCTACATGTGGCGGGACCGGGGTCTGCGCAACATTTTGCTGATGGGACCTCTGCTGGGCCTGTTCTTGTTCCTGGCCATTTACCATACTCAAAATATTAGTAACATTCCGACAGCTATTGTTGACCTGGATCGCAGCTCCAGCAGCCGGGAAATAGTCGATAAAATGAGTAATGCGACAGACCTAAAGGTTGTGGCCTACCCGGCCAGCTACCAAGAACTGGAATCTCAAATACAACGGGGGGAAATCATAGTAGGTGTAGTGATTCCGGAGAATTTTGCCCGTGATATTGCCCTGCACCGTCATACCCAGGTCTTATTGATTATCGATGGGAGCAATACTGTCTATGCTACTAATGCTAGCACGGCGGTGCTGGGAGTCACCCGAACCATCAGCGCCGAAGCAGGAATAAAGACCCTTATGTCCAAAGGAATAGACCCCGCTCAGGCTCAAAACACCTACCTAACGGTAGACTTCAAAGAGGAAGGCTGGTTTAACCCAACTTTAAACTATGCTTACTTTCTGGCCTTGGCTATGGCCCTAAATTTTTGGCAGCAGTGCTGTACCATTGTGGCCAGCATCAATGTGATAGGTGAAACCGGGGTAAAAAGCTGGCTGCAAATAAAGTCTAGCGGTGTTTCTAAGTTTCGCCTGTTCTTTAACAAATCAGTAATTCATATTGCGGTTTTTATGCTCATGGTAATTGCGGTTTATATTATTGCTTTTGGTATCTTTAAGCTACCGCTGGCTTGTGGCATTGGCCCCCTGCTTTTTTTCACCCTGCTATTCGCCATTGCTCTGCACAGTCTTGGTACACTGATGTCCAGTGTAGCTAACAATGCCGTGGATTCAACCCGTTTAGGTATGATGGTTGCCCTCCCCTCCTTTGTTTTGAGTGGTTACACCTGGCCCATTGAAGCAATGCCCAGATTTCTGCAGACGGTAGTCTGGATTTTCCCCCAGACCTGGTTTTTCCAGGGTTTTAACTACCTGAGTTTCAAAAATCCCGGCTGGGATTTTATGGCCTCATATTTCTGGGCCTTGATAATTATTGCACTTGTTTGTTATAGCCTGGCAACTCTAATTACTGGTTGGATGGAGAGGTGATATCATGAAACAACTATGGAATATAGTTCATTATGAGTTCCTGCACGTGCTAAAAGATCCGATACTTATCCTTATTGTTTTTATTGGCCCCCTGTTCTATACCAGTCTTTTTGGGGTGATATATTTTTCAGCCATATTGCATAATGTTCCTCTGGCTATAGTGGACCAGGACCATTCAGCTCTCAGTCGAGAAATTGGGCTTGCTTTTGCCAATGATAATAGCTTCAAAGTCAACCCAGAAATAACCAGTTATGAAGAAATGGAAACCGGGATGAGAAACGGAACGCTGAGAGCCGGTATCGTTATCCCCCCAGATTTTGAACAGAGCCTTTATAAACATTATCCCACCCAGATTCTGGCTGTGTATGATGCTTCCAACCTGATTTGGGGCTTAAACAGCCGAAAATACATCCGGGAGGTAATCAACGACTTTAGCACCCAACAAACTGCAATGCACCTGGCCAGTGCAGGTTTCAGCCCTAAGGAGATCGACAATATTATAAACAGCGTGGAATGTAATGTTACTGTCTGGAACAATCCCACTTACAGTTATGTCAATTATCTATTCATGGGCCTGATGATGATCGCCGTGCACCAACTCGGACTCTTCGGGGTTTGTCTGGCTGTCACCAGGGAAAAAGAGAGAAAGTCCTGGATACATTTTATTGCAGCATCTATTCCTGCCTGGAAAATTGCATTGGGAAAATCATTGCCCTACTTAATCATGAACTTCTTCAATTATAGTCTGATATTATGGGTATCATCGCGCTTCGTTCAGGTCAAAATTGAGGGCTGTGTTGTACTGCTGATATTATTAGGCATTTTGTATGTGATCACCGTCACCTTTGCCGGTTTCATCATTTCCCTTTATAGTACCAATTCCCTGCAGGCTACCCGCTATCTCATGCTCCTGTCTGTCCCCCTGTTTATGATTTCCGGTTATACCTGGCCAAGGGCCTATATTCCTGAAATACTAAACTATATTGCGGTTCTCTTCCCTTCCACATGGATGGTACTGGGCTTCAGGATGGTGAGTATAAATACTGCGGGGCTGGAGTTATTATGGCCGACTCTCCTGGTTATGAGCATTTTCGCAGTATTGACTGCGTATTTTGCCTTGAACTTTAAGAAAGAGATAAAACAGCCTACCAAGTCTTCTCGATTATATCTCCAATAGAACCTAATAAGCTGGTACCCATGATAATAAGCGCCAACAAATACCAAAGAGCTTATTTAAATCTGCAACTGCCTTGGATCATTTTTCACCTATGGGATAGCAATGTTAAAATCCATATAGTTCACGGCTTAACACGTTTTTTGACAACTGTTTTCTTGTACAGGTATATCAAACCCTAAAGCCACATTTGCAGTATAATAACACTGTAAATGCGGCTTTGGATGGCAGGGCTAATTATTATGGACTGAGGCGATGGTAATGGCGGAGTTTAAAAACCGGTTAACGGGCTTTTTGGGTGTAAACTCTAGTATGGCGTCAATGCTTATTATGGTAGTCTTGATAGGTATGGGCGAGAAAATGGCTGAAAGATTTCTGCCCCTATATTTAATTGCGCTGGGTGGTTCTATATATGCCGTAGGTTTTCTGAATGCTATGGATAACTTCTTAAGTGCCCTTTACTCATTTCCGGGAGGATACCTGGCGGATAAACTTGGTTACAAAAAATCCTTGATGCTATTCACAATTATCGCCCTTTTCGGTTATGCCATCGTTATTCTTATCCCCACCTGGCAGGCCGTTTTAATTGGCTGTGTATTCTTTATTGCCTGGACCGCTATTTCTCTGCCCGCCATAATGAGCCTGGTGGCCCAGGTTATGAAAAAAGATAAGCGTACCATGGGGGTCACCCTCCACTCGCTGGTAAGACGTATTCCTATGGCCTTGGGTCCGATCGTGGGCGGCCTGCTCATTGGGCATTATGGCAAAGTGGATGGAATACGCATAGCTTTCGGCTTGGCCTTCATGCTGGGCTTACTGTCCCTGCTCGTTCAGTATTTATTTATTGAAGATCAAGGGAGGAAGGATGAATCTCACCTGCATCTGCGGGAAATATATAGTTCCTTCACCCCAGGCCTGCGCGGCCTCCTCGTGTCAGATATCTTAATCCGCTTTGCCGAACAGATTCCCTATGCGTTTGTAGTATTGTGGGTAGTCGAAGAAAACAATATATCCGCATTGAACTTTGGCATCCTTACCACCGTGGAAATGATCACCGCCGTATTAGTTTATATCCCAGTAGCTTATATGGCTGATAAATATGGCAAGAAGCCGTTTGTGCTCATAACTTTTGGATTTTTCACTTTGTTTCCCCTAGTCCTATATTTCTCCCATACTTTTACCGCCCTGGTATTTGCCTTCATTATCAGAGGCTTGAAAGAATTCGGTGAACCCACTCGTAAAGCTTTGATTATGGATCTGGCGCCTGACAACTTAAAAGCAGCCACCTTTGGCACCTATTATCTAATTCGTGATGTCATAGTTGCCATAGCGGCCTTAAGCAGTGCTTATTTATGGAACATATCACCTGGCACCAACTTCATAACTGCCTTCGCCTGCGGCCTAATCGGCATGATTCTCTTCGCCCTTTTCGGTAAAGACCTGAGGTCCGAACCTATCCAATAGCTCAGGGTCTGTAAAATGCTCCGCGTCAAGTAGACAGCAAAATCTAAGCACTTAAGGTCTTTAGTGGCTAGGTTTAGAAATTCATTTGAATCGGCATTAGTTTTATCTGTTATATAGCATAATTATTTAAGTTTATATATCGTTATTTGCTAATTATGAATTTTTTCTTGCCCTAGAGTGTTTTTTTCCATAGGAACAAATTGATACACACATTCCACAAACACAACGTTCCAGATTAATTCCCCATTCAATCTTTCGATCTTCAATAAACTTTTTGCATTTTTGGGGACTTAAGCGTAATTCATCGGGTTCATTTTCATTGAATTCTCTTCCGAAAATAGCTTGTCCAGGACATGCATTAACACACAAATTACATCCGTGGCATTTAGATTCCATTACTTGGCCGGTCTCAAGTGGAGCATCGGTTAAAACTGTTGCCAAACGTACACGTGGTCCATCTTCAGGAGTCAAAAATAAACCATTCTTCCCAATCCAACCCAAGCCAGCAGCACGCGCCACCAATTTATGTGATACTAGCCCGGCTTGGCGAGATAAATATACGTTATGGGATGCTGGAACAGGGAATGCTTTCCAGCCCTGTTTTTCGATAAGACTGGCAATTTTTACTGTACCAGTATTCTGCAAATAGTCAACCGCATAATAACAATAATTATGAAAAGCCAATACTTTATCTTGTTCTTGATCTTCAACTGCATCACATACCGCATCAGATAGACGGATCACCAGAGAAACGGCTCGTGGATATTGCCTAATAAAATCACCACAGAATGATGCCATGTAATCATGGTATTTCGTAATATCAGCTACCCCAAAATAATCCCAACCGTGATTTATAGATGCTTGCATAAGCTTTTCCCGAAGATCCATGTTCATTAGCCCCTCTCTTTTAATATATTTGCGACATGTATCGGTGTATTTCTTATCCAATTAATATAAATATGCATGCCAATCACGGCTATTTATAATATCCCAAGATATGCATAATAAATCCAATACTCCCAAGACTTATTAGTTTTGGAGTCCTTTAATAATCTTAGAAATTGAATCTAAGGATATACCCCCGGCCAGTCGAGGGGCTCCATTGATCAAAGTTATGGGGAATGAATATCCTGCGCGAATTACCTTCTCAACCTCAGGAAAACGCCCCATATCCACTCCGCCTGTATCAATAAATTCTAGGCTTAACGGATCCTCTCCAAACTTATCCAGTAATGCTTTTTTCATAACTTCATATTCGGCTTTGGCATCCGCCGGGGTACAGCCACTGCACCCACAACTACAGCCTCCACCCATTACATTAACGCCTCCGTATACTTCAATTTTAATGACATTCATTTACCAAAACCTCCTTAAAATAACATGAATAAATAACCCCATTCATTATAAGACTAGTGTTTTTGAAGCGTTATATAATATCTCTGTCGCGGTGTACATGTTTGTTATCTGTCCAACTTTCAATTGATCCTTTTTGTAGAAAAAGTCCAGGCAGGTTCCACAGGATAGAATTTGCACACCCTTATTTTCCAGGTATTGCAGGTGTTCTAATACGGGAGAGCCTTCTGTAGTTAAATGAATTCCACCATTCATGAATATCAGGTTTTGGAGCTCAGGTCCCATCTCAGTGAGGGTGTAAAAAAAGCTTTTAATTAAAATCTTGCCTAATTCATCGTCTCCTTGGCCGAAATATTGAGATTTCACCATGATCGTCAGGTCTTTTTTCGAACTCTGTTTCATGGACTGCTCCGAATTCTCAAGGATCATATGAATATGTGTTTCTGAACCTAAGGGGTCGATTGTATAGGTATATCCCTGGTTGATGGCCAATTTGCATACATTCTCTAGGGAAGTGGAGTTGTCCACCACAGTAATAATTTCTTCTCCGCTTTTTTCGTCCATTACACGTTTCGTTAAAATAACCGGTTGGGGACAGTTCAATCCGCGGGCATCAACAGTTCTAGTCATATGATCATCCTTTCTTTATTGGTTTGCCTAACCTCTTCTCTTTCCTAGCAGCCCCGGTACTGCCAGTTATTTCTGGCCGGTACCTGAACGGTTTTCTCAATTGCAATATGCAAATCATCGATAATCTTTCTGATAATTTCCAAGTCTTCTTCCAGAACAATCAAAGATATGCCGCAGCTAGTGCTGGCCACTCGAGGAGTCGGGGCTATGGTATATTTAATACCTAGCCCCTTTAACTCCTGGCTTAGCCGCAAACCTTGATGGTGGTTAGGAAAAAGTATGTACCAATCATAATCTTTTCCCAATGATAGAACCTACTTCCTTAATATTTCCAGAAATGCTTCTACCCTGGTTCTTAATTGCTCATAATCCTGCTCACTATAATCAGTCTCAATGTGCAGAACCGGAATATCCTTTCCCGTCATAGCCTGTTTAACCAGATAACTTTCGGTAGAGTATAAATTACAGAACTGGAGATTAGTATCAATGATCCCATCAATTTTATATTCATTGGCCAGACGTACAATATCATCGATTCGGCCTGGGTTAGGAGTAAAACAAGCGCAGTTGGTCTTCATGTACCTTTCCGCCAGGGCCTTTACCTGATCTTCAAGGGTAGAACCACTTTCATCCACCAGGTTCTCAAAATAACGGGTTCCCGTACAGAGCTCCTCTACCGCCACGGCTGCACCAGCTGTCTCAATTATATGATGGAGCTTCCAATTGGGAATAGCCAGGGGGGTGCCGGTAACCAAAATGCGCAAGGCATTTTCGGGGAAAACCCCTTCTTTACGGCTAATGCGCTCCTCCAGTTCATCGCATAAGGTATTGGCCATTTGGGTGCAGCGGGCCGGGTCATCGTAAAATGCTATCTGAGTTACTAAAAGAGCATCCTTGCCGCTGATGGGAACAGGTGACGCCTTGCGGGTTGAGTAGAGGCGCTGCAGAGCTCTTCTTTTATTATTTATCAGCTTAATACTTTCTCCCAGAGCCTCCGGCGTAATCTTATGGCCGGTAAAATCTTCTACCACTTTAATAAATTCCATGATTTCGCTCTGAAAAGCGTCAATATCCTTTTCTCTCTTCATTTGGGGTATATCAATAACATGTACCGGCACTTCACTGGCCAGTATCTCCCAGGCCTTCTTTTTTCCATCACAGGTAGTTTCGCCTACGTACATGTCAGCAATGCGGAAAAAGGGACAGGTCTTGTCCAACCTAGCTCCCACTGAAGCCTTGATAAGGGGGCAGGTATTGGGCGGCAGAACCTTTTCACCCCCGGATACCCAGAACTGTGATCCTCCGCATAGGCCGGTAGCAATACCTCCGGCTGCGAAAATAACCTCATCCGGAACATAAACACAGAAAGTACCGAATACCTTGCCGCCTGTCTTCTGGTGTTCGATTAATTCAGCCGGTCTTACCCCATGAATCTCAGATACTACAAAATCATAAAAATCCATGCCCTGAGGGCGGTTCTCCTGGGAAAGGTATACTCCTCCAAAGGCCTCCGGAAGCACTTCACACAACATATCATGCTTCTCCAGGTCCATTTCCAGGTCAGTCCACATTTGACGGTAATCAGCCATTATAAACTCCTCCTTAATAAATATAAATTCTGGCCCTTGCTATTGATTTCCCAGCATCATAACATTTTGTTATAATTCGTTTAACCATATATTTCTGTATATTCCACACCAGATATAAATTTTCCTGCCTGATCCCAACGGTATTTATTGCTTTTTGCGCGCTACAAAAGCCATATATGCACCTTTTCCATCTATGTATTTAGCAATCTCGGTCATTTTTATTTAATTATATGTAATACTTTTTATGCCATATATTAATCGTAAATTTACACTTCGTAATTCATACAGATATTTTTACCGCTAAATATCTATAGATAGGACTGCTCTTTTAACCATTAAGCTTTGCTGATCCTAACCAATACTGCTCTATCGGCTGGAAATCCGGAAACAGGATCAAGATCATCATTGTCGGTGAGTAGATTGGCATTAGCTTCATCCCAGCCGTGGGGCATCAGCATTACTTCGGGGTCCAGGCCAGGATTATACTTAGCCTTTATCTGCAGTTCCCCTCTTCTGGATTCAACCCTTACCATATCCCCTTCTTCGATACCCCAATCCGCTGCTGTAAATGGATTAATTTCCAGGAGTGGCTCCGGGCATATTTTCCTTAAGCCGGGCAAATTATGAAAGCGGGAATGCATGTATTCCAAAGTTCTGGCCCCTGATGACAGAATAAAGGGGTAGTCCCGAGAGATTTCGGGGCTTGATTCACGGCTTTCGGCGGGCGGAATATAATCCGGCAAAGGATCATATCCGGATTTACCCAGCTCATCACTGTATATCTCCACT
>CAZYJA010000116.1:0-6285 GCA_964647245.1 uncultured Syntrophomonas sp.
CGGTTCCGGTTATTAAAACCGAAGCCCCGGTGGTGGGGACTGGCCTGGAGCATAAGGCGGCCAAGGACTCAGGTGCCGTGGTAATCACTAAGAAATCCGGATTTGCCAAAAATGTAAGTGCTACCCGGATTGTAATTCAAACTGATGATGGCGAGACTATAAATTATCCCTTATTGAAATTTGTGCGCTCCAATCAGGGAACCTGCTATAATCAACGGCCCATCGTCAAGGTGGGGCAGCGGGTGGAAGCGGATACGATAATCGCTGATGGTCCCAGCACTGATAATGGCGAATTGGCTCTGGGACGTAATATTCTGGTAGCATTTATGCCCTGGGAAGGTTACAACTACGAAGATGCTATCCTGATTTCCGAGAAAGTAGTCAAGGAAGATATATTTACTTCCATCCATATAGAAGAGTACGAATGTGAAGCCCGGGATACCAAATTAGGGCCCGAGGAAATTACCCGCGACATTCCCAATGTGTCAGAAGAAATGCTCAAGAATCTAGATGACCAGGGCGTTATTCGCGTAGGCGCTGAGGTAAGGCCGGATGACATTTTGGTGGGCAAGGTAACTCCCAAGGGTGAAACTGAATTAACCCCGGAAGAGCGTTTGTTACGGGCCATATTTGGTGAGAAGGCCCGGGAAGTAAGAGACTCCTCCCTGCGAGTCCCGCATGGAGAAGCTGGTAAAATCGTGGCCGTAAAACGATTTGCCCGGGAAAATGGGGATGAATTGCCACCCGGAGTCAATCGGCTCGTAAGAGTATACATTGCCCAAAAAAGAAAATTATCGGAAGGCGATAAAATGGCGGGACGCCACGGTAATAAAGGGGTAGTCTCCCGGATTTTGCCGGAAGAAGATATGCCATTTCTGGACAATGGGACCCCGGTTCAGATTGTATTGAACCCGCTCGGAGTGCCCTCGCGAATGAATATCGGGCAAATCTTGGAGTGTCATATGGGGTGGGTTGCCAAAGAACTTGGGTTTAAAATTGCTACGCCCATTTTTGACGGGGCTACCGAAGAGGATATCAGGGAACTTCGTATAGAATCAGGGCTACCCGAGAATGGCAAGGCAACTCTTCGCGATGGTCGTACGGGAGAAACTTTTGATAATGAAGTAACCGTCGGCTATGTGTATATGCTTAAACTACATCATTTGGTTGATGATAAAATACATGCTCGTTCTATTGGTCCATATTCACTGGTGACGCAGCAGCCCCTGGGAGGAAAAGCCCAATTTGGTGGACAGAGATTCGGAGAAATGGAAGTATGGGCTTTGGAAGCTTATGGAGCGGCTTATACCCTCCAGGAAATACTTACCGTAAAATCAGATGATGTGGTAGGCCGGCTGAAGACCTACGAGTCCATTGTAAAGGGTGACAATATCCCCGAACCTGGGGTCCCCGAGGGATTTAAAGTTTTAATTAAAGAATTGCAGAGCTTGTCTCTGGATATAAAAATGTTGGGAGCCAATAATAGCGAAATTCAGATTAAGAATATTGATATGGATATAAATGAACAGGACAAGGCCCGGGAGTTGGGACTGGAAGTCCCCGAGGTAGCGGTCAGCGCAGGCGGTAATGTAGCTAAGGCTTTAATCCATCAGGTGAATGACGAAGAAGATGATGGGATACATGAGGCAGAAGACGAAGACATTGATTTGGACGATCTGGTTGATTAGAAAACCCGGAACCGGACGCTATCGGTTAGGGAGGTAAACTCTTATTTGGATCAGCATAAAGAAAAAGTATTCGGGTGCCAATAACCTTCTTGAAGGGAGAGTATGATTTGTCAGACATAAATAATTTTGAGCGGATCAAAATATCCCTGGCTTCGCCGGATCAAATACGCTCATGGAGTAGCGGCGAGGTAAAAAAACCTGAGACGATAAACTATCGAACCTTAAGACCAGAAAAAGAAGGTCTATTTTGTGAGAAAATATTTGGCCCGGTAAAAGACTGGGAATGTCACTGTGGCAAGTACAAACGGGTACGTCATAGGGGAATCGTTTGTGACCGCTGCGGGGTGGAGGTTACTACCTCCAAGGTCAGAAGAGAACGGATGGGGCATATTGAACTGGCCGCACCGGTTTGTCATATATGGTATCTCAAAGGTATACCCAGCCGCATGGGACTTCTTTTGGATATGTCACCCAAAGTACTCGAAAAGGTAATTTACTTTGTCAACTATATAGTTATCGACCCAGGTGACACCCCCTTACTTAGAAAGCAACTATTAAATGAACGCGAATACAGGGATAATCGCGACAGATATGGAGATAGTTTTGTTGCCTCTATAGGTGCAGAAGCGGTTAAGGATCTGCTATCCGAAGTGAATTTGGAAAAGATGTCTGTGGAGTTAAAGGAAGAGATTACTAATACCACCGGTCAGAGAAAAGGCCGCGCCATTAAACGGCTGGAGGTGACGGAGTCCTTCCGGCTGTCTACCAATAATCCGGAGTGGATGATTCTGGATGTTCTGCCGGTAATACCTCCGGAACTCCGTCCCATGGTACAGTTGGATGGCGGGCGCTTCGCGACTTCAGATTTAAATGATCTGTATCGACGGGTTATTAATCGGAACAACCGTCTAAAAAGGCTGCTGGATCTAGGCGCACCGGATATTATAGTAAGAAATGAAAAGCGCATGCTGCAGGAAGCCGTAGACGCTCTGGTAGACAACGGCCGCCGGGGAAGACCAGTTACCGGACCAGGCAACCGACCACTTAAGTCATTAAGCGATATGCTAAAAGGAAAACAGGGCAGATTCCGTCAGAACCTGCTCGGCAAAAGAGTTGACTACTCGGGTCGGTCAGTAATCGTGGTAGGTCCTAATCTTAAGATGCACCAATGTGGCTTGCCCAAAGAAATGGCACTAGAATTATTCAAACCGTTTGTAATGAAGAAACTGGTCGATCGGGGCATCGCTTCTAATATCAAGAGCGCTAAAAAGATGGTGGAAAGAGGTCGGGAAGAGGTTTGGGATATACTGGATGGAGTTATTAAGGAACATCCAGTCCTGCTGAATCGCGCGCCTACCTTGCATCGTTTAGGAATCCAGGCTTTTGAACCAGTATTAGTGGAAGGGCGGGCTCTACAGCTTCACCCTCTGGTCTGCACGGCCTACAATGCTGACTTTGACGGCGACCAAATGGCCGTTCATGTTCCGTTGTCAGCTGAAGCCCAAACCGAATGCCGTCTGCTAATGTTGGCCAGTAACAACATATTGAATCCTAAAGATGGTAAGCCGGTATGTACACCTACCCAGGATATGGTTATCGGTGTGTACTACCTTACTTATATGAGTCCTGAGGATAAAGCTATTGCCAATCCACGTTGTTTCAGCAATCCAGCCGAGGCGCAAATGGCTTATGATATGAAAGTTATCACCCTGCACGAGAAGATAAAAGTAAGGATGGAAATGCCCCAGAAGAAAGGTATAGATATCCTCAATAACCGGGAAACTCAAGTTTACAAACGCGAATTAGTGGAAACTTCAGTTGGTCGGGTTATTTTTAATGAGGTTATTCCTGACAATATGGGGTATTACAATGAAGTTATTGATAAGAAGAAACTGGGCAGCGTTGTCTATGAATGTTACCGCTTGGAAGGTAACGCCCGCACGGCTGAAATGCTGGACGGCATTAAGCGACTGGGATTCAAGTATTCGACCCGCGCTGGCATCAGCGTAGGTGTAATTGATTTTAAAACCCCACCCGAAAAGTGGGACATACTGGCTGATGCTGATAATGCGGTCGAGGTTATTCAGAGCGACTTCCAGGTGGGGTTGATTACCGAGGACGAAAGGCATAATCAGGTAGTTGAAATATGGAGTCAGGCTACTGATGATGTTACGGATGCCTTGAAAAACCATCTGAAGGAAGATAATCCAGTTTATATGATGGCCACTTCCGGTGCCCGGGGTAATTTCCAACAGATTCGCCAACTCGCTGGAATGCGGGGATTAATGGCTGATCCGTCTGGTAAAATTATCGATTTGCCGATTAAAGCTAACTTCCGGGAAGGGTTAACCGTACTGGAATATTTTATATCTACCCATGGCGCCCGCAAGGGCTTGGCTGATACGGCATTACGGACCGCCGATTCCGGTTATCTTACCCGTAGGTTGGTGGACGTTTCCCAGGATGTTATTGTGCGTGAAGATGACTGTGAAGCGGTTGAAGGAATCTGGGTAGAGAAAATTATGGAAGGTTCCCAGTTAATCGAACCATTACATCAGCGCATCATCGGCCGGGTAGCGGTAGATAATATATTCCATCCCCAGACTGGCGAATTGCTGGTGGAAGAAAATCAGATGATAGATGATGAAGTTGGTTATGAAATTGAAAAACTCGGCATCGATCGGGTGAAAATCAGAACTACGCTTACCTGTAAAACGCGGCACGGCGTATGTAAAAAATGTTACGGTCGTAATTTAGCAACCGGATACGATGTGGAAATAGGTGAAGCGGTGGGCATACTGGCGGCTCAGTCTATTGGTGAACCAGGCACCCAGTTAACCATGCGTACCTTCCATACCGGCGGGGTGGCCGGAGAAGATATAACCCGCGGTCTCCCTCGGGTCGAAGAACTATTTGAAGTTCGGAAGCCTAAGGGCCAAGCAGTTGTGGCGGAAGCGTCTGGACAGGTGCGTTTTGGCGAAAACAAAGGTCGGCGGGAAGTCGAAATTATAGACAAAAACAATGAACAAGTTGGTGCCTATCCTGTGCATTACGGGTCTCGCCTGAAAATACAGGAGGGAGACATGGTGGAAATAGGGGATGCTCTTACCGAGGGTCCGTTAAACCCGCACGATATACTGAAAACCCAAGGTATGCAGGCGGTCCAAAGGTACGTTTTGCAAGAGGTGCAAAAGGTTTACCGTTCCCAGGGGGTGGATATTAGTGATAAGCATATAGAAATCATGATCCGCCAAATGCTGAAAAAGGTTAAGATAGAGGATTCCGGCGATACAACTATGTTACCTGGCGCCTTCATAGACGTAGCTTATTTTGAAGAAGAGAATATGCGGGCGATTGAATTGGGCGGACTACCTTCCGTATGCTCGCCAATGCTATTGGGAATTACCAAGGCATCGCTAAATACTGATTCGTTCTTATCAGCAGCTTCTTTCCAGGAAACCACCAAAGTATTGACCGAGGCGGCGATCAAGGGCAAGATTGATAACCTGATCGGCTTAAAAGAGAATGTTATAATCGGCAAACTGATTCCGGCTGGTACCGGCTACTCAAACTATCGCGATATTACATTGGAGGATAACCCAGATCCGATTGCAGTTGAATAAAAATCTCTTAATAGTAAAATAATTTGACTGGGATAGTCCTTGATGCTAAAATACTAAGGTGCGCGACAAGAGAGTCGAACCGTCTGGTTTACCGGCTTTCACGTTAAGAGGGGGTAGAGGGTTGTCGCTGAATGACATAAGGAACAGTAATAAGGTTATTGGCAGCAAACAGGTTAAAAAGGCTATTGTTAAAAACCTAGCCAGCAAGGTTTTTCTGGCTCTGGATGCTGAACCCCATATTATTGGGCCTCTGCGCGAACTGTGCCGTCAATACGAGGTGGAAGTTGATGAGATAGAAAAGATGGAAGAACTTGGCAATGCCTGCGGCATTGAGGTGGGTTCAGCGGCAGTAGCGCTTATTAAAGATTTGAATAAATAGGGGAAGGAGGTGCAAGTATGCCGACGATTAACCAGCTGATCAGAAAAGGACGCCAGAAGGAAGAGAAAAAATCAACAGCACCAGCCCTTAAAAGCTGTCCGCAAAAGAGAGGGGTATGTACCCGCGTATATACTACCACTCCCAAAAAACCCAACTCGGCGTTACGTAAGATTGCCCGGGTAAGGTTGAGTAATGGTATAGAAGTAACCTCATACATCCCTGGCATAGGCCATAATCTGCAGGAGCATTCGGTTGTTCTTATTAGAGGGGGCCGCGTCAAGGATTTACCAGGGGTAAGATACCATATTGTTCGAGGAACCTTGGACGCTGCTGGCGTAGCCAAACGTAACCAGGGCCGGTCCAAATATGGGACCAAAAGACCAACTAAGAAGAAGTAGAAGGGAGTCAAGCTATGCCTAGAAAAGGGGGCGTTCCTAAGCGAGACGTTCTGCCCGATCCTATTTATCAGAGCAAAATATTTACCAAATTGGTAAATCAGATCATGTGGGATGGCAAGAAAAGTCTGGCTGAAAGAATTTGTTATGAAGCTTTCGAAAGAATGGAAAAGAAGATGGGCAAAGATGCCATGCAGGTG
>CAZYJA010000116.1:6295-8491 GCA_964647245.1 uncultured Syntrophomonas sp.
GAAGAAGCCATGAAAAATATAACCCCCATCGTAGAAGTAAAGGCCCGTCGGGTAGGTGGCGCCAACTACCAGGTGCCGGTAGAAGTGAGAGCCGACCGCAGACAAACCTTAGCTATCCGGTGGCTGGTAAATTATACCCGCAAACGCGGTGAAAAAACCATGGCCGAGCGTCTGGCTGGTGAGATCATGGATGCTGCTAATAGTAGTGGCGGATCAGTTAAGAAAAGAGAAGATACCCACAAAATGGCCGAGGCCAACAAAGCATTTGCCCATTATCGTTGGTAGCCCTGGGGAGTAAAGTCAGATGGCTAATAAATCCAAACTAGATTCCATTAGAAACATAGGCATTATGGCCCATATCGATGCTGGCAAGACGACGACGACCGAGCGAATGCTGTTTTATACGGGCAGAGTTCATAGGATGGGGGAAGTTGACAAAGGAACCGCCACTATGGATTGGATGACCCAGGAGCAAGAGCGAGGCATAACTATTACCTCGGCGGCTACCGCTTGTTATTGGCGGGATCATACTGTCAATATCATCGATACACCCGGCCACGTGGACTTCACTATAGAGGTAGAGCGGTCCTTAAGGATATTAGACGGAGCAATTGGTATTTTCTGCGCCGTCGCTGGGGTCCAGCCGCAATCCGAAACCGTTTGGCGGCAGGCTGACCGATATGGAGTCCCGAGAATCGCCTACATCAACAAGATGGATCGAATTGGGGCGGATTTTTTAAGAGCTGTAACCATGATTAGTAAAAATCTCGGCAGCAATGTGGCAGCGGTACAAATCCCTATAGGAGCCGAGGAAGCATTTGCTGGAGTGATTGATATTATAAAGATGAGAGCCTACGTTTTTGAAGATGGCTCTGGTGACAAGTACTTGGACAGAGAACTGAATGATATAGAGCGGGAAGAAGCAGAAGAGTATCGGGAACAGTTGCTGGATAAGCTAGCCCTGCACGATGACAGTATTATGGAAAAGTATTTGGAAGGAAATTTTATTTCCACCGAGGAAATAAGTTGTTCTTTGAGAAAGCAAACTATTAATAACCTCATAGTGCCGGTATTATGTGGTTCCTCCTTTAAGAATAAAGGGGTCCAGATGCTCTTAGACGCAGTGGTTGATTATTTGCCATCACCACTGGATATACCTTCTCTAACCGGGATTGAGGTGGAAACCGGCCAAGAAATTATTATCCCTGTGGATGTCGATGCTCCGTTATGTGCCCTGGCATTTAAAATTGCAGTTGATCCCTATGTGGGAAAACTAACCTATTTTAGAATCTATGCCGGTAAAATCAAGGTGGGTGCGCAAGTTAATAACAGCGTAAAAGACAAAAAAGAACGCATAACCAAGATTTTAAAAATGCATGCGAATCATCGGGAAGAAATAGAAGAGGCCCAGGCCGGGGAGATCGTAGCTGGAGTCGGCTTTAAAGACACGGTTACCGGAGAAACACTATGCTCGCCGGGTCACCGGATAATATTAGAAACTATGCAATTTCCCCAACCAGTCATTGATGTAGTCATTGAGCCCAAAACCAAGGCTGATCAAGACAAGATCGGCGAATGTTTACGGCGTTTGGCCGAAGAAGACCCTAGTTTTAAGGCGGGATATGACGCAGAAACTGGGCAGACGATTATTTCTGGTATGGGCGAATTGCATCTGGAAATTATCATTGACCGGCTTTTAAGGGAATTCAAGGTTAATGCCAATGTAGGCAAGCCCCAGGTAGCCTACAAAGAAACCATAAGCAGATCAGCCCGAGCCGAAGCGAAATTTGAAAGACAGACCGGGGGACATGGTCAATACGCCCACGTTAGCCTAGAAGTCAACCCCTTAGCTGAGGGGCAGGGCAAGAGGTTCCAGGATCAGGCTGCACCCGGAATAGTTCCGAAACAGTTCACCGCGGCGATTGAGATTGGGATCCGGGAGGCCTTGCAGGCAGGTATTTTGGCAGGCTACCCGGTAGACGATATTGAAGTCATACTCCGCGGAGGTTCCTATCATGAGATTGATTCATCTGAGCAGGCATTTAAGGTTGCGGCGAATATGGCGGTTAAGGATGCCTTGAGTCAGGCCCGGATGGTTCTTCTAGAGCCAATTATGGATTTAGAGATTATATCACCGGAGGAGTACCTGGGTGATGTAATATCAGACCTCAACGCTCGTCGGGGCAGAGTAATGGG
>CAZYJA010000117.1:0-8427 GCA_964647245.1 uncultured Syntrophomonas sp.
CAAGCAATGGTTTAAACGGGGTCAGCGTCAGGATAATATTATCAAAGGCCACGATTTACTGGAGAGCGAATTAAAAAAACGGCATTTGGATCCCAAGGAATTATTAAAAGATGCTAAATTGCTGGAGATATTGGGCCGATTTTCGTTGACCATGGTTGATGATTTATATGCTGCGGTGGGGGATGGCAGCTTAACGGCCAACCAGGTAATCAATAAAATCCGGGAGATCTATTTCCAGGATACCCAGGTTGAAGATATAATCAATATTCCAGCCAAAACGGGACCTAACCGGGAGAGGGAAGCCACTGCCCTTAAGATAAAAGGGGTGGATGATGTAGTGATCAGGCTGGCCCACTGCTGCAACCCCTTGCCAGGTGATGCGGTCCTCGGGTATATTACCAGAGGACGAGGGGTATCGGTTCACCGCCAGGATTGTCCCAACCTGCAAAATTATGTGCGAACCGAAAATGGTCGGGTAATGGAAGTAGAATGGGCAGCTGAGCGAGGTATTTACGTAGTGGAATTAGAGGTTGACGCTATGGATCGGGCCCGCTTAACATCTGATGTGATAACCGTAATCGCGGATATGAAAATAAATGTAACCTCGGTGTTTTCACGGGTTACCAAAAATGGCCTGGCGGTTATGAATATAAAACTGGAGATAATGGACATAGGACACTTGAATGCGCTTAAACAAAGAATTCAAAAGGTAAAAGGTATAATGGAAGTAAGAAGGGTGTTACCGGGGGAAACTAGAAGTGAATAGTGGAATGTATAGGAGGGTATCGGTGTGATTTTAAAGGGCATAGAGATTAGCAGCATGGGGGAAAACTGTTACATTATTGGTTGTGAGGAGACCCGGGAGGTGGCAGTAATTGATCCGGGCGGAGATGCCAAGGCTATAGTCAACCTTTTGAAAAAGGATGATTTAAAGGCCATCTATATTATTAATACCCACGGGCACATTGACCATATAGGGGGCAACCGGGGGGTAAAAGAAGCTACCGGAGCAGAGATACTTATTCACAAAGATGATGCCAAAATGCTGATTAACCCTAATTCCAATTTCTCTTTCTTAATGGGCGGCAAGGTGACTAGTCCCGCCGCTGACAAATTTATTGATCAAGGTGATATTATTAAAATTGGCAACACGGTGGAATTAGAGGTTATCCATACTCCTGGTCACAGCCTGGGAGGCATATGCCTGAAGACCGGTGACATCATTTTTGTAGGTGATACCTTGTTCCAAGGCTCCATCGGCAGAACCGATTTTCCAGGAGGTTCATATAAACAACTCATCCAAAATATCAAGGAAAAGCTCCTCTGTTATGGTGATGAGGTAGTTGCCTATCCGGGTCACGGTCCAGCTACAACTATCGGCTTTGAGAGAAAGCACAATCCCTTTTTACAGCAATAAGGACACTTTTTAATAGCACCTTAGTATTAAATCGTCAGATGAATTATCAAGCTTCGCACCTCTTTGGAGAATGGGAAGCTTTTTGCCGTTAAAGCATTTAGCCCAGGTATCATAATTTAGAAAGCGATAAACAAAATATAGGGGGAATTGTAATGGGTACTAATCATATAATCACGGAAACCCGCGGTCACATTCTGCTGATGGGTTTTAATCGACCGGAAAAACGTAATGCATTCACCCTGGACATGTATTATGACCTGGCCAGAGCTTACTGGGAACTCAACCAGAACAAGAACCTGCGCTGCGGTTTGCTGTACGCGGTCGGTGATCACTTTACGGCCGGGTTGGACCTGCCCCAATGGGGTCCCATCTTTGAATCAGGCAAATGGGTGCCATTG
The DNA here is from genome assembly GCA_964647245.1 of uncultured Syntrophomonas sp. Lineage (GTDB taxonomy): Bacteria > Bacillota > Syntrophomonadia > Syntrophomonadales > Syntrophomonadaceae > PHAA01. The sequence goes on from CAZYJA010000117.1 coordinate 1,816, forward strand.
AAAGACGGTATGCTCGATCCCTTTGGAGTTGATGAGGATAAACGTTGTATGAAACCCATAGTTATGGCATGCCAGGGAATCTGCTACACTATAGGATTTGAGTTGATGCTGGCGGCTGACGTCAGGATTGCCGCCCGGGACCTGCGACTGGCCCAGCTGGAAGTGAAACGGGCCATATTCCCGGTAGGGGGAGCAACCGTACGCATGTATCAGGAGATCGGCTGGGGCAATGCCATGCGCTACATTTTGACCGGTGATGAGATGAGCGGACCAGAAGCTTACCGCCTGGGACTGGTTCAAGAATTGGTGGAACCCGGACAGCAATTTGACCGAGCCTTAAAAATGGCCGAAAAAATTGCCCAGGCTGCTCCCTTGGCCGTTCAGGGTGCCTTAGCTTCCTCACGCAGGGCCCGGGTGCATGGTAACCAAGCTGCTCTGACCAGCATGTTCGAAGAACTCCGGCCATTGATGAACAGCAAGGATGCCGAGGAAGGTCTGCAGTCCTTTTTAGAACGACGCGAGCCCAATTTCACCGGCGAATAAGGGTGAATCCATCGATCTGTTCATCGCGATAGACTTAAATGGAGGCCAGCTCATATGGAAGATAAGAAATACCAACCAAAAGGGTTAAGACCTAAATTTGATAACGATCTGGATAGCATAGAGTTATCCAGAGAAAACATAGTGGATGAAAATATGTTTTATTCCGGAACAGTTAGGTATTGCTCGCTAGAAAACTATGCAGCCGCCAGATTGAATTTTAAACAAGTAATATTTAAAAATGTAAATTTTAATAAAGTGACATTCAGACAAATTGAGCTGATGGATGTTAGAATGCAAAATTGTGATTTATCAAATGTTGATTTTAGTAAAGCTTCATTACATAGAGTCGAGTTTATAAATTGTAAAATCATTGGCATAAATTTAGGCGATGCCACCCTGAGAGACGTGAGTTTCGAAAATTGCAATGGTCAATATGCTTACTTTGGCTTTGCAAATTGCAAGCAAGTTGCATTCCTGGAATGTCAGCTGGGTTTCTCGGATTTCACCAATTCAACATTTGCAAAAGTTGAATTTCAGGAGTCAAATCTGGTCCAGGCGCAAATGAACTTCACGAAGCTAAAAGGGATAGATTTTACCAGCTGCGATATTGAAGGTATGAAGGTAAACATTGCCGATGTTAATGGTGCTATAGTCAACACCCTGCAAGCCCTTACCCTTACTAACCTGCTCGGGCTAATTGTGAAATAATTGGGGGGCAGGCCGGACAATGACATAAACTATCGGCAGGCCGCAACACCTATAGTTTTAAACATGAAAAGGACAGCTATGAAGTATAAAGACATAAAAAAAGCAAAATTTTGCTCCCGTCCCAATAGATTTATTGCCCATATAGAAATTGATGGTAAACAGGAAATATGCCATGTGAAAAACACCGGCCGGTGCAAGGAACTGTTAATACCTGGTGCAGAAGTTTTTGTTCAAGAGGTAAACGGCTATAACCGCAAGACCAAATACGACCTAATCGGGGTTGAAAAAGGTGCAAGACTTATTAATATTGACAGTCAGGTGCCCAATAAAGTTTTCCATGAGTGGGTGATGAACAGTAATTTCTTTCCGGACATTAGCTTGATTAAACCTGAAGTCAAATATAAAAATTCCCGGCTTGATTTTTACATGGAAACTGATATGAGAAAAATATTTGTGGAGGTTAAGGGAGTTACTCTGGAAGAAAACGGGGTGGCTCTGTTCCCGGATGCCCCCACTGAACGAGGTTTAAAGCACATAGCCGACCTTTGCCAGTGCATAGATGAAGGCAATGAGGCCTACCTGGTTTTTATAATCCAGATGAAAGATATTGAGTATTTCACCCCTAACCATAAAACCCATCGAGCTTTTGGTGAGGCCTTAATAAATGCCGCAAAGCATGGGGTGAAAATCATCGCCCTTGATTGTGAGGTTGCAGCTGACTATATAACCGCCAGGGATTGGGTGGAAGTCAGGCTGTAAATGATTCAATTAGGTATTAGTGCCCGAGTACTAAACTGAAAGAGTGTCAAGGGGGCGGGGTTACTGTCCGTGCGGATAGTCCTGATTAGGCTAATAACCGACAGGCTGGATTAATGAAAGGGTAGAAGCAACATGGCAATTTTATATACTAAAAGACTGATAATGCGACCGATACAAATTAACGATATGGATGATATTTATGATTATTCCTGCACACCCAATGTCGGGCCTCATGCGGGTTGGAAACCGCATGAAAGTAAAGAAGAAACACTGGAAATAATGAATACTATTTTTCTGAACCAGGAAACAGTGTGGGGAATTGAACTAAAAGAAACCGGAAGAATTATAGGTTCGATAGGTCTGATTGATGATCAGAAGCGTGAATATGATATGGTGAAAATGATCGGGTATGCAATTGGGGAACTCTATTGGGGTCAGGGATTTATGACCGAAGCTGCTAACGAAGTGATAAAATTTGGCTTTGAAGAATTAAATTTGGCAGCAATTTCGGCATATTGTTTTCCTTTTAACCAGCGCTCCAAGAATATTATTAAGAAGTGTAATTTCGATTATGAGGGAACTTTGAAAATGGCGGAGAAGATATTCAATGGCAATATTTTTGATAATGATTGCTATTTATTGACTGCCCAGAAATACAGGAGCGGAGGAGCACAATGAAATACCTGGTAATCGGCGCCGGCGGTACAGGTGGAAGTATCGGGGCATTTATGACTGAGGCAGGCAAAGACGTAACCGTAATCGCCCGGGGAAAACACCTGGAGGCAATTCAAAAGCATGGTTTGAAGATGGAGACTACCTGCAAAGGTAATTATACCGTCTTTCCCATGCAGGCTTGGGATATGGATCGTTACCACGAACAGCCGGATGTAATATTTAACTGCGTGAAAGGCTATTCCGTGCCGGATACCATTCCCTTTATCAGAAGGGTCGCTCATAAGGACACTATAGTTATACCAATACTGAATATCTATGGCACCGGGGGGCGGATGCAGGAACTGCTGCCAGATTTGTTGGTGACCGATGGATGTATTTATATATCTGCTGAGATTAAAGAGCCCGGCACCATCATGCAGGCTGGAGATATTTTTCGGGTGGTATACGGGGTGAGAAAACCGGAGGAATATCGGCCGGTTCTTGAACGAGTGGCTGCAGATCTGAAGGACAGTGGCATCACCGGTATGGTATCGGATAACATCAGGAGAGATGCACTGCAGAAATTCTCCTATGTATCCCCTATGGCTGCCTGCGGGGTGTATTATGATATTAGGGCTGGGGCAGCCCAGCAGGAAGGAAAAGTGAGGGATACGTTTGTTGCGCTTATACGTGAGATTGATGCCCTGGCACAGGCTATGGACATACACTTTACGGTAGACATCGTGCAAACCAATCTGAAGATTCTGGACAGTCTTTCGCCGGCGGCTTCTACTTCCATGCAGAGAGACGTAAAACAGGGCAAGAATTCCGAGATGAACGGTCTCATATTTGAGGTAGTGCGTTTGGGCAGAGAGTATGGTGTCCCTCTGCCTACTTATGAAATGATTGCGGAGCATCTTAGGTAAACATCTTCCCCATCGATTTTTTTACGCCCATGTGAGGTCTAAAGGAAATATTTTGACCCAACGAGGATAGAGGGACTTTATCCGATAATCCCGAATGTTCAGTTTGATATTTGGGAACTGCAAGATGTAAAATGCGTAGTGGGACAAATTATTTCTGGTATAGACTAGAATATCCGTGAAGACAATATGCGAATTATCGGAAGGAGGATGAGTATGAAAACCAGATTAACTTCTTTATTAGGTATTGATTACCCAATTATCCAGGGAGGTATGGTATGGATATCTGAATCCAAATTAACCAGCGCAGTGTCAAATGCTGGTGGAGCCGGAATAATTGCTGCCGCTGGCCGGTCCAAAGAATGGCTTTTAGAGGAAATTAAACTGACCCGTAAGATGACGGATAAGCCGTTCGGGGTCAATATTGCTTTATTGCAGCCGAATAAAAAGGATATGATTGATGCCATCTGTGAGGAAAGAATTAGTTTTGTTACTTTGAGCGCTGGCAACCCGGTTGATTACATTGATTTGTTAAAAGAAAAGGGTATCAAAGTCTTGGCGGTTGTACCCAATTTAAAGCTGGCTAAACGAGTGGAAGCAGCTGGAGTTGATGCGGTAATAGTAGAAGGGATGGAAGCAGGTGGTCATAATGGCAGCCAAACCACAATGGCGCTGCTGACCAACATAATCCCGGAAATTAAGATACCAGTGGTAGCTGCTGGTGGGATTGCTGATGGCCGAGGAATCGCAGCAGCCTTGATTATGGGTGCTGCCGGCGTGCAAATGGGTTCCCGATTTTTATTGGCCGCTGAATGTATTCTGCACCCGAAGGCCAAACAGATGATTATTCAGGCAACTGATACCGATTCAGTTTTAACAGGTTTCACCCGTGGAAGTGCAGTCAGAGGGCTAAAAAACCGTTTCACCGAACGCTACCTCGAAATGGAGGTAAAAGGGGCACCCCAGTCGGAACTCGATCAGCTAGCCTCCGGTACCAGTCGGCTAGCAGCGGTGGACGGGGATGTTGAAAATGGCGTGGTGCAGGTTGGTCAAAGTCTCAATGTTTTAACCGAGATTAAACCGGTAAAAGAGATTATGGCCGAATTGGTGGCTGAAACAAAACAGTGTCTGGCTGGAGCAAAGGATTTAATTTAAAAGGTTGAATCGGCTTGGGAGCAATGATTATATTATGCTTATCTAAGCGACCCCACATTTATTATCTGGCAAAAATGTAGGGTCGAGTTATTTTTGTTGTATATTGTTAAGTGAAGAATTCTTCCAGAGGGCTTTATCAGTTCGTTGCCGCCGCTTATTAAAACGTGGTATAATTATGCCATGATAATACCACGCTTAAAGGAGCGATTATTATGCCGCAAATTATTCCAATCAGAGATTTAAAAAATACCAGTGAAATTTCGCAGAAGTGTCATTCGTCTAACGAGCCAATATTTATAACAAAAAACGGCTATGGCGATATGGTTATTATGAGCTTGAAAACGTATGAAGAGAATATGTTTTTAAGTACTGTTTATGGCAAGCTGGGGGAAGCGGAAAAGCAGTTTGCAGAAGGAAAGGTGCTTAATGGAGATGTATCTCTAAAGAGCATAAGAGAGAAATATGGACTGTAATTTAACTATTTACGGTTTTTCCGACGTATTATTATATCTACTCCAACGGTACTCTTCAGGTTTCGCAACGATATCGGCTTTTACTGGGATTGATCCTCGATGATAGGAATTTTTTGGGATATGAGTTTTTCTATGTTACGCAGATATTCCTTTTCCTCTTGGTCACAAAATGACACCGCAGTTCCTCCCAGTCCCGCCCTTGCGGTCCTGCCTATCCGATGCACATAAGTTTCAGGTACATCGGGAAGGTCGTAATTTATAACATGGGACAGCTCCTGCACATCGATTCCCCTTGAGGCAATATCGGTGGCGATCAGCACCCGGGTACGTTTTAACTTGAAATTATTTAAGGCCAATTGTCTGGCCCCCTGCGATTTGTCCCCATGAATGGCCTGGGCATTTATACCGGCTTTGACCAGTGCTTTGACCACCTTATCAGCTCTGTTCTTGGTCCGGGTAAATACCAGGGCGGAATCTATGGACTTGCCTTTTAACAGCTTTTTAAGTAAAGCCATTTTGTCCTTCTGATCGATTAAATAAACGGTTTGCTCGACTCCGTCCACCGTGGACGCAGGCGGAGTTACTTCTACCTTAACCGGGTTGTGCAAAATAGTATCCGCCAGCTTAACTATTTCTGCCGGCATGGTTGCAGAAAACAACAGGGTTTGTCTTTTAACCGGTAGCCGGGCTATAATTTTGTTCACTTCCTGTGAGAATCCCATATCAAGCATACGATCTGCCTCGTCAAGCACAAATATTTTTACCTGGTCCAGTTTTATATACTTCTGGTTCATCAGATCCAGCAGCCGACCTGGAGTTGCCACCAGAATATCTACGCCCGCTCTTAATGCATTGGTTTGGGGAACCTGTGATACCCCGCCAAAGACCACAGTATGCTTGAGTTTGGTGTGTTTTTCGTAAGCCGACAGATTTTCGCCAATCTGAACTGCCAGCTCCCGAGTAGGCGTTAATATTAAGGCTTTAATGGTGCGCAGTCCTCTTACATTGGATTTATCTTTATAAAGAATCTGCAATATGGGAACCGCGAACGCAGCTGTCTTTCCCGTACCGGTTTGCGCGCACCCGACCAGATCCCTGCCCTCCAGAATGATGGGAATAGCCTGTTCCTGTATAGGCGTAGCTATGGTATATCCTTCAGCGGTTAAAGCCTTCTGGATAGGTGTGATGATGTTCATTTTTTCTAAATTCAATCTTTTATCTCCCTTAATGCTTTAAATTAATGATTTTCATTGCATTTCTTCCCGCATATAAATATAAAAAGAGCGTGCAACTCATAATTAATTGAGTCTCCGCTCCTACAAGCCCAAAATAACAATATAACTATTGATTCCCCTGCTGAAACAGGGTGTTTTCCCTTGATAGGATAGGCACTTAAA
>CAZYJA010000118.1:0-8408 GCA_964647245.1 uncultured Syntrophomonas sp.
GGGCAAGACCATAGACGAGATATTGAACTAGGGAGGGAAACCACTTGGCGAAACAGTTAAAGATAACCTGGTTGAAAAGCTTTATTGGTTATCCCCAGACCCAGAGATTGACCATTAAGAGCCTGGGATTCAAGAAGCTTAATCAGTCTGTTATAAAAGAAGACTGTGAACAAATACGCGGACAGATAAATAAGGTAAGACATATGGTTAGTGTTCAAGAGTTAGATGAAGCATAGGGAGGTTTTACAGTGAGGTTAGATGAACTGAAATCTCCACCCGGGGCGAATAAGCGTACCAAAAGGGTGGGCCGAGGCATTGGTTCTGGTCATGGTAAGACTTCTACCCGCGGGCATAAAGGACAGAAAGCTCGCTCCGGCGGAGGTGTCAGACTAGGATTTGAAGGTGGACAAATGCCGTTACAACGGCGTATACCCAAAAGAGGTTTCACCAATATATTTAGAAAAGAATATGCCATCGTAAATGTAGGGGATTTGAATTACTTTGAAGATGGTACTATAGTGACAATTGATCTTCTAAAACAAGCAGGGCTGGTTAAAAAGATTACTGCGGGCGTTAAAATACTTGGCGATGGCGAACTGGAAAAGACTCTGACGGTTCAAGTCAACAAATGTAGTAAGCAGGCAGAAGACAAAATCACAGCCAAGGGCGGCAAATTTGAGGTGATTTAATGTTAAATTCCCTTCAGAAAGCCTTTAAAATTGGAGATCTAAGAGGCAAGATACTTTTTACCATATTTATGCTGCTTATATTCCGGTTAGGGGCGCATATTCCGGTACCAGGTATTAATGCTGATGCTCTGCAGGAGTTGTTAAAAGGCCAACTATTTGGTTTCTTCGACATAATATCCGGGGGCGCGTTTAAAAGATTTAGCGTCTTTGCCATGAGTATTACTCCTTATATCAATGCTTCTATTATAATGCAACTGCTTACCGTAGTTGTGCCCAGGTTAGAGGAATTGAAAAAGGAAGGCGAAGAAGGGCAAAAGAAGATAGCCCAGTACACCCGGTATGGAACTGTGGTATTGGCCTTTATCCAGGCCATCGGCATGTCCATCGCGCTTAGAAATTCAGGAGCCATTTTAGATCCGGGCTGGGTTTCCTATTTAATCATAGCAATATCTTTGACTGCGGGAACCGCTATGCTAATGTGGATAGGGGAGATGATTACCGAGAAAGGTATCGGTAATGGAATATCTTTAATCATCTTCTGCGGCATCGCAGCGCGGATTCCATCCCAAATAGCCGGGGTAGGTCAGGAAGTAGCCAGCGGCATGGCTGGATACTTTAGTGTATTATTATTGCTGATCGTGGTTTTGGTAGTTATTGTAGCGGTGGTAGCCATGAATGAAGGCCAGCGCAGATTACCGATTCAATATGCCAAACGAGTAGTAGGACGTAGAATGTATGGCGGGCAGAGCACATTTTTACCATTGAAGGTCAACGCAGCCGGGGTTATCCCGATAATATTTGCGATGTCCCTGGGTATGTTTCCTGCCACTATAGGTTCATGGATGAGTCCAACCTCAGGATTCAACCAGTTTATAGACACATATTTTAGTTTCGGCAGCGTACTGTATAATGTCTTCTATGCAGCTTTGATCGTATTTTTCACCTATTTCTATGTGGCGATTATTTTTAATCCCCTGGACGTAGCTGATAATATCAAGAAGAATGGTGGCTTTGTGCCTGGTATTAGACCAGGTCGTCCAACTGCCGAGTATATTGATCGAGTATTGTCCCGATTGACGACTGTAGGAGGAATATTTTTAGCCTTGATTGCAGTACTGCCGAACATTGTTATAGCTATCACGGGGGTACAAAGTCTCTGGTTCGGAGGCACAGCCCTGCTAATTCTAGTCGGGGTAGCCTTGGATACTATGAAACAAATTGAATCCCATTTACTGTTAAGAAGCTATGAAGGATTTGTCAAATAGGAGTTGATTACCAATGAACATTATCCTTATGGGTCCTCCTGGAGCAGGGAAGGGTACCCAGGCTGAGTTAATCAAAGTGGCCTACCCCATTCCCCATATATCTACTGGCGATATGTTTCGGGAAGCGGTTCAAAATGGTACAGCCATGGGTAAGGAAGCCAAAAAATATATGGATGCAGGCCAGCTAGTTCCCGATGAAGTTACTATTGGAATTGTGGAAGAACGGTTGGCCCAGGATGATTGCGAAATGGGATTTTTACTGGATGGATTTCCCCGCACCACGTTACAGGCCCAAGCCCTGGATCAGGTTGTAGCCAAACGCGGAAAAACTGTAGAAGTAGCTCTGAATATCTCTGTCCCAGATGACATTTTGTTAATCAGGATGTTGGGCAGAGTCAGCTGTACTACCTGCAAAGCCGTCTATAATACCAGATTTAACCCACCTGCCATCAGCGGGGTATGCGATAAATGTGGCGGGGAGTTGGTTCAACGCAATGATGACAAAGAAGAAACTGTGAAGAACCGTCTAAGAGTTTACCAGGAACAGACTGAGCCGCTCCTCAGTTATTACGAAGAGCAGGGGAGCCTGACTACCCTGGACGGTAACCGCGATTCGCTTGAAGTATTCAAAGATGTAAGAGCGATACTGGAGAAACTTAGATGATAAACCTCAAAAGCCCAGGTGAAATCGATAAGATGAGAGTTGCCGGGCGGGTAGTTGCTGAGGTGCTGGATATTTTACGAGCCCAAGTCCGACCGGGTATCAGTACCGGTAAATTAAATGCAATTGCCGAAGAAGAAGCTATCAAAAGGAATGCCTTGGCCGTTTTTAAGAATTATCCCAATCCCCGGGGGGGAAGACCATTTCCCGGAGCTATATGCGCCTCCGTAAACGAAGAGGTGGTGCATGGCATTCCGGGCAGCAGGATACTCCAGGAAGGGGACATAATTAGTATCGATTTTGGGGTCATCGTCGATGGTTTTGCAGGTGATGCAGCTATAACGGTAGCTGTGGGAGAGCTAGAGCCCCAAGTCACGAATTTAATTAGAGTCACTGAAGAAGCCTTAATGAAAGGAATAGAGCAAGCTCGGTTGGGCAATCGCCTGGGGAACATATCTCATACAATTCAGACCTATGCTGAGAATGCAGGGTTTTCAATAGTACGAGACTTTGTAGGGCACGGAATTGGTCGTAAGATGCATGAGGATCCCCCGGTGCCTAATTATGGAAAGCCTGATCGTGGGCCTGCTTTAAAAGTAGGAATGGCTCTGGCTATAGAGCCCATGGTTAACATGGGGGTTTATAGCGTATACACCAAAGGAGATGAATGGACCGTGGTCACAAAGGACGGCAAACATTCAGCCCATTTCGAACATAGCATTGTCATTGGGGAAGAGGGTCCAGAGATTCTCACCTTGCTATAATGGGGGTGACGAAAGATTTCCGATAGTTTATTAGGTAAAGTAGTCATATCCAGTTCGGGTCGGGATCAAGGTAAGGCTTTTGTAGTAGTGAAGGTAATTAACGAACGATATCTTATCATTAGCGATGGTGATTTGCGGAAAATAGAAAATCCTAAGAAGAAGAACGTTCGTCATTTACATTTTACCCGTCTTCGAGCCGAGGATGTTCTGGATTGTTTGCATAAGGGAGAGATACCGGCGAACCACATTATTAAGCGGAATATCAAGCAGATACTTGATAAAGGCATAATCAGCGGGGAAGGAGGTCTGGTAAGTGGCTAAAGATGACGTTATCGAGGTAGAGGGGAAAGTTCTTGAACCATTGCCTAACGCCATGTTCACGGTGGAAATGGAAAATGGCCATAAGGTCCTTGCCCATATATCAGGGAAAATGAGAATGAACTTTATCAGAATATTGCCTGGTGATCGAGTAATGGTGGAACTATCGCCCTATGATTTAAATCGGGGCAGGATAACCTATCGTTTTAAGTAAAGTTTTTTCACCGCTAACGAAGGAGGTATATAAAATGAAGGTTAGACCATCGGTAAAGACCATGTGTGAAAAGTGTAAAGTTATTAAGCGCAAGGGCAGGGTAATGATTATCTGCGAAAACCCCAAGCACAAACAAGTGCAGGGATAATATCCTTACGTAAGAAGTCTTAATTCTTAATTTAAAGTTATGAATTAATAGAAGGATTGGTCCATCCAGTTCTGAACCAGAATCTTAGAGCTTAAAATTCATAATTAGTCCTGAAAGGAGTGACAAGCTTGGCAAGAATAGCAGGTGTTGATTTACCCCGCGATAAGAGAGTAGAAATTTCCCTAACCTACATTCTAGGAATAGGGAGATCTTCATCCCAGAAGATTTTGGCAGCGGCAGGTATAAATGTCGATACAAGGGTGAAAGATTTAACCGAGGAAGAAGTAGCCAAACTCAGAGCGATTATTGACAAAAACTATATGGTCGAAGGTGACCTGCGCAGAGATGTCAGTATGAACATCAAAAGACTGATGGATTTAGGCTGTTATAGAGGAATTCGTCATCGTCGTGGTCTGCCGGTCAGAGGCCAGAAAACCAAGACAAATGCCCGCACCCGCAAGGGACCGAAGCGCACCGCCGGCGGCAAGAAGAAATAACCGGAAAGGGAGGTTAAATTAAGTGGCAAGAAAGATTGCAAACGTCAGGGTTAAACGGCGTGAGAAAAAGAATATTGCCGAAGGAATTGCTCACATCAAATCAACCTTTAACAATACGATAATATCAATTACTGATAAACATGGAAATGCCATATCATGGGCTAGCGCTGGAACAGCTGGCTTTAAGGGTTCTCGTAAGAGTACTCCTTTTGCCGCTCAACAAGCAGCCGATAATGCAGCTCGGGCGGCCATGGAACACGGTTTAAGAGAAGTGGAATGCTTCGTAAAGGGACCGGGAGCTGGACGTGAAGCCGCCATAAGGTCATTACAGGCAGCAGGGCTGGAGGTAAGCGTTATTAAGGATGTTACCCCCATTCCCCATAACGGATGTAGGCCACCTAAGAGAAGAAGGGTTTAAGGAGGTAGTGGTTTAAGTGGGAAGATATACAGAAGCAGTCTGTCGCCAGTGCCGCCGCGAAGGAGAGAAGTTGTTCCTGAAAGGGGATAGGTGCTATTCCGAAAAATGTGCGGTACAGAGGAGAGCTTTCATACCTGGACAGCATGGTCAAAAGCGCCGTCAGAAAGTAAGCGAATATGGACTTCAGCTCCGGGAAAAACAGAAGACCAAACGGACCTATGGAGTTCTGGAAAAACAGTTCCGTAATTATTTTAAGGCAGCGGATCGGCAAAAGGGAATTACGGGTGAGAACCTGTTAATATTATTGGAAAGACGCCTGGACAATGTGGTTTACAGATTAGGTATGGGCTCTTCCCGTAAGGAAGCTCGTCAGCTGGTGAACCATGATCATTTTACTATCAACGGCAAGAAAGCTAATATTCCCTCAATGTTGGTAGGAGTAGGCGACACCATTCAGGTTAAGCCTGGCAGTGTGGATTCACCGAAGTTCCAGGAGTTAAAAGCCAACGGTGCCTATAAAACACCCCCTGAGTGGTTGGAAGTAGATATTGAAAATCTAACCGGCAGGGTATTGGCTTTGCCGACTAGAGAGAATATAGATTTATCAATAAGCGAACAACTGATTGTTGAACTATATTCAAGATAACCTACCTATTAGACAACCTCTATTAGAGAAGGAGGGGATAAATTAGTGCTTGAGATGGAAAAGCCGCGGATTGAGTGTCTTGAGAAGAATGCGGAAACCAATTATGGCAAGTTTGTGATTGAACCACTGGAAAGAGGCTACGGAACTACCCTGGGAAACTCATTGCGCCGGGTTCTGCTATCATCTTTGCCTGGAGCTGCCATTACCTCCATTAAAATCGAGGGGGTTTTACATGAGTTCTCGACCATACCTGGTGTACTAGAAGATACCACTGAAATGATACTGAATATCAAGCAGATGGTATTACGGTATGACGGCAATGAACGCAAATTGATCCGACTAGAACATAAGGGTAAAAAAGATGTATGTGCTGGAGATATAGAGCTAGACTCCGAGATTGAAATCTTGAATCCGGACCTGCATATAGCCAGCCTGGATGTAGACGGAAAATTGGAAATGGAAATGACCGTTGAAAGAGGTCGGGGATATGTAAGTGCCGATCAGCAACCTCAGAAAAATGCTGATATTGTTGGGTTGATACCGATTGATTCAATCTTTACTCCAGTTACCAAGGTTAATTATACGGTTGAAAATACCCGGGTAGGCAAAAGAACCGATTATGACAAGCTTATTTTAGAGATATGGACCAATGGCAGCATTAGACCTGAAGAAGGAATTAGTCTTTCTTCCCAGATATTAATTGAGTATCTGAAGCTCTTTACCGAGATTGATGACACTTACTCAGACGTAGAAATACTGGTGGAGAAGGAAGAAGAAAAGAAGGATAAAGTTCTGGAAATGTCTATTGAAGAACTGGAACTTTCCGTGCGAGCTTCCAATGGTCTCAAACGAGCCAGCATCAATACCGTCGGTGACCTCATTGAAAAGACCCGGGAAGAAATGAGCAAGATCAGAAACCTGGGTCAGAAGTCGTTGGAAGAAATCGAGAAAAAATTAAAAGAATTGGATTTAAACTTCAAAAAATCAGACGAGTAGAAAGGAGGGTTTGCATTGAGTTATCGTAGACTAGGATTTAGGGCCGATCACCGCAGGGCATTGCTTAGAAACTCAGTGACCTCTTTGTTAGAACACGAAAAGATAACTACTACGGAAACCAGAGCCAAAGAAATTAGTAGTATTGCTGAAAAAATGATTACCCTGGGCAAGAGGGGCGACTTGCATTCGCGCCGCCTGGCAAGTTCCTATCTAATGAGCGAGGCAGTTCTGGCTAAGTTATTCTCAGGTATATCAGAGCGCTATAAGGAACGTCAGGGCGGCTATACCAGAATAATAAAAACCGGCGTCCGCAGGGGTGACGGGGCGCCCATGGCGATAATTGAGTTGGTAGATTAGAATTGATTATGGCTTAAAAGCTCAGGCTACGGCCGTATAATTATGGGCAGCCATTTATAAAAAGCCGGTACTCTTTCAGCTAAGGGAGAGTGAAGCGGCTATAATGGCTCCAGGCAATTCACCCTGGTGGGACTCTAAATGGCCTGCTGCTGCCTATGACTGGCAGGGTAGAGGCAGATTGATCCGCTCTATTCAGATTGGGCCAGTCTGTCGAAGTTATTAGAGTAGGGGGTTGCTATAAATATCTCGCCAATGTGGTTTGGCCCCGGGATTCGGGGCCTAGACTTTGGAGAAAATTAAAGGGTAGTTCTCAATCTGCCTTTAAAATGTCTTTTGGGGAGGATGCAAATATCCTCCTAATCTTTTATATCAAGCTACTCAACTAAGAATTGTCGTTGCAATAAATTCAATGTCGACATTAGACATGAAATTTGCCAAATTACCTTATGGTATGCATATCATTACAGGTTTAGTTTGGGAGTTGCCTTCGAAAGCGCCCTAAACACTAGGTGGTGAGAAAAATGCCCCGTATTAAGTTAGTAATAGAATATGATGGCAGTAATTATCATGGCTTTCAAAGACAGGAAAATGCCCATACCATACAAGCCGAGCTAGAAAAACAATTGCTCAATTTATGCCGACAGCGAATAAGTATTTCTGCTGCAGGAAGAACAGATGCTGGAGTACATGCCTGCGGACAGGTGATAGCGTTTAATACTGTGGCTAGTATACCCTCAGACCGTTGGTCATTGGCAGTAAATAGTTTTTTACCGGATGATATCAGGGTGCTCGGCAGTAGTGAGGTAAATGCGGATTTTCATCCCCAGTTTCATGCGATCAGCAAACGCTATGCCTATTGCATTTATAGAAAGAAGCCAGCCGCCACCTTTTATCGAAAGTATGCCTTATGCAATACTGATCCATTGGATATCCCGGCAATGAGGCAGGCGTGTAGGTTTATCGAAGGAAGACATGATTTTCGAGCTTTTTGCGCCAGTGGGTCAAGTGTCAAGACCTTTGAGCGGACGGTATTGAGTTGCTCGCTTACCGAGGCCGATGACATTTTACGATTGGAAATAGAAGCCGATGGATTCCTTTATAATATGGTACGAATTATCATGGGTACCCTTTTACAGGTGGGTAACCATCGTATTCCAGCGGCAGAGGTAGTGAGCATTATCGAGTCCAAAAACCGGGCGAATGCCGGACCCACATTGCCCCCGCAAGGACTCTATCTAATGTCAGTAAATTATCCAGAATGACAGGGGGTAACAAGGGGACGGTTCTCTTGTTACCCCCCGAAAATCTTGCACAAGGGGTAACAAGAGAACCGTCCCCTTGTTACCCCCCGTTCCCACCAACCGAGCTGGCAAAAAAAATTGCCGAAAATGCAGCGGGTTTCTTGACAAAAGCTGTTTAACATAGCTAAAATAGA
>CAZYJA010000119.1:0-8325 GCA_964647245.1 uncultured Syntrophomonas sp.
GCTCAAAAATGATTGAACTTTTCCATGTTTCTACTTCAACTTCATGTGCAGTTTTGAAAGAATTTGAGCGTTTTACCCGAGCAAAGCGAGGAGTGAAATGCCAAAGTCTTACATGCCCGAAGGGCGCAGAGAACTTTAACCAGGGGATAGTTCTTTAACTAGAATTATTCGCAATCTTTAGAAATAGCTTGCAAAAAGCAGGCATACATAATACACTAGATTCTGTTCACTGAACAAGATACTGAAAAGGATAACGAAAGTGGCTTAGTAACTAACTATCCACTGTACACTATCCACTATCAACTGAATAACAGATTTCCTGGCGATAATGGCGGAGGGGCCACACCCGTTCCCATCCCGAACACGGCAGTTAAGCCCTCCAGCGCCGATGGTACTGCATTTTATGTGGGAGAGTAGGTCGTTGCCAGGAATTTATTTTTTATACTTATAATATAGCTTCCTTTTTAGGGTTAGACTATATCTGTCTCCCACAGTCTGTGGGCGCCGGCAGTCAGCCCTATCGGGCTTCTATTTGCCGGCACTAGCTGCCAGAGTGGCAGCGTCGGAGTAGGTCGTTGCCAGGAATTTATTTTATTAACTAGAAGTTCTCCGTATGGAGAGCTTTTTTGTGTGTAAACCCTAGAACTAAATGTTTTCAATACCTGCAAAATAAAACGGATCTGATATTAAAACTCAATGAGTATAACATCAGATCCGATAACATGACTTAATATAATTTTGCTTTTTCCCCTATTGCTTAATACCTAAGAACCCTGTTGTTGAAAGTTAAGCCAGTTTATCCTTATACAACGCACGTACAGTTAAACTGGAACTACAAAAATAAAAGAATAGATAACAGGAGAATTGTAGGGGCACAAAATAAAACACATAAGAGAAAATAGTCACCCAACGTCTTTTCTTTCTTTTCAATTTCATTGGATTTGGAAGGCTTCTTGCCCAGTCCGCTCTCATAAGGCCCATAGACAAAGTCAATTTTAGTTGATGAATTCATCCTTAATCACTCCTTTCGTGACCACTTACACACGCTCTCATCCGTTAACTATAATCCTTGCAAGTTTAGTGCCAAGCAATGACTTCGTGAAAATAATTAATGGAGACATAAGCAGAATCCCGATAAAATCGGACTTTGACAGGGGTGGTTCGGTAGCTTCGCCCAGCCCCAGGCATAAATTTGGTGTAACAGAAGCGTTGCAAATGTGTCATAAGAAGAGACGCTATTGTTACAATAACAGTACAGTATGTAATGATGTAAAAAGTTGACAGTTGTCATTTTTTGCTGTTTTACAATACTATATAAATTAGTGCCTGAAAATTTGGGAAGGGTTAATTATTATGAATTGAATCCCAGGTCAAGGAGTTGAAGAAGCCTATAAATGCCGCTTGATTTTTTGGGTAGGGCAAATTAGTGGTTGGGTAAGAAATTCATGCAATTAACAGCGGGGAGATAGTGCCAGGAAATTTGCTCTTTATTATAACTGCACCCCGAAACAAGCCCTCCGCCACTCGCATAATTTAGTGAAAAACGCAGACAGGGGTAAATTGGGCGAGAAACATCCTAACGGCTACCCGGGATACAATAATATTTAACCAGGATGACTAATGCTTTTAGTCAGTATTATTATAAAATAAGGGCTACCGCAAGGTAGCTTTGAGATAAGAGTAGGGGGATATGGAATGTCATCTCCCGGGGGAAATCTGCTGAATATAAATATAGCTGAGAAATTGGCAAGCTATAAGGATGGCGATAAACAGGCGTTTGAGGACATCTATGAGATGGTATTGCCTTTTTGCCTGCGGGTGGCTGCCAAAACCTGTAACCGCTATATAACCATTCAGGATGAGGAAGCCAGTATTGCGCAAATATCTATAATGGAAGCGTTCGAAAAATATCAGCCGGATCGAGGTAACTTCTATTCGTATTTAGGGCAAGTAATTCGAAATCGCATTATTGATTATAAACGGCGGGAAAATAGAGTTCAGGTTATCCCGTTTTCGGACTTGGGGGACAACCCGTCTAGTTACAGTGAACCGGTGGATGATGACTATTTTGAAAAGATATTGGATGATTTGGACCGCCAGCGAGAAATCGAGAAGTTTAAGCAAATATTGGGTGAATATCAAATCAGCTTTGAAGATTTATATAAAGCGTCGCCCAAGCAGTCAGGTACCAGGGAAAAGGCTATCCAGGTTGCGGGCTTAATTGCTGCCAGCAGTGAAATGAGCGATCATTTATTACTGAAAAAATCACTTCCCGCTAAAATATTAGAGGAAAAGTTTAATATAAACCATAAATTGTTGGACCGATACCGGAAATATATTATTGCCGGGGTACTGATATTAAAATATGAGTTCTCATATCTTAAAACCTATGTTCTGCCATTAGTAAGGGGGAAATGACGTTGGCTAGATTAAGTGGCCTGGTACTTGAAGCTGGAGATGGCTGGGCGATAATATTGAATTCCCAGGGAGAGTACAGAAAAATAAAGACCAAGACTCCCTTGCAAGTAGGTGAAATCTGGCAGGATTCGGGCTATAACATGAAATTTGCGTTGGCCGCGGCTATTTTGCTGGTATTTCTAGGGGGGGCATTCAGCATTTTGCCGGTGGTAGCTTATGCTCAGGTTTCGTCCGGCATTGAGCTGGGCTTAAACCGATGGGAGTGGGTGGTCTCAGCCCGTCCCCTCAATGATGAAGGCCGAGAGCTGTTGCAGGAAGTCGATTTACGGGGCAAGAGCCTGGATAAGGCAGTAGAATTGATTGTGGATAACACTTTAGTTAATGATAATTCAGATAATAAAGAAATAGTTGTAAATGTCGTTACCAAAAAGCCTGGTAAGGAACAGGATAGACAGCGTATAAAGGACAAAGTGGATAGCAAAGTAAAACAGGTATTGGATAAGGACAAACTGAATGAAAATAAGGATAATAAAAATTCCAACTCTCACGATAATGTGAATAGTGAGTCGGAATCATCAGCGAATAAGCCAGCAAATAAAGATAACCAGACTGGCGGCAAGAAACCTGACGCGGAAACCAACAGAATAGGAAATGATAATTCACCTAATATAGGTGAAAACACCGATCGAAATTCTAACCTCAACCAGGATTCCAATACAGTTAATAAGGACGAATCCCAAGGCCAAAAGGGCGGGCCAAACCTTCAAGACGATAATGGCAATAAGAAACTGGAAGATAAGGATCGAAATAAAGATAACAATAAAAATCAAGATAAAGATAATAATCAGACCTGGAAACCATTCGAGAGAATGAAGCAGCTGAAGAAGCAACCAGACAACCTAACGGTAAGAAATATGGTCAAGGATAAAAAGCTTTAATATTTATGGATATTTATAAAAAGCATAAAGAAATATAGCATAGACAAAAAATATAGGTGCAAATACATATTTTACCTAATGGCGGGTTACTGCCGAATCAAGCCCACCAGCCTCTGAACTTCTTCTATAATTTCGGCTTTACTTTTGCCTTCCAGTTGCAGCTCAAAAGTATAATTCAAGGTTTTGGAAAAGTCTGGGCCAGGTGACATTCCCAATTGTATCAGGTCACGTCCTTTAATAAAAGGTTCGATTTTTTCATCAATTTTAATTCCCAGGCTGGAGATTTTGGCTGAGAACCACTGCTTTATTACGTCGAAGTCCCTGGCAATAGCTCTACCTTTAAAATCTGCTTCTGAGATTAATAGCAATTCCTTTAAATTTACCCGATTTACTAATTTCCTGATCGCCTTATCTGAAATCCGCTCCCGCTCCTTATAAAGCAATACAGGATGCATGTGTTCTCTGACTAAAACCGCAACATCATTAATTAGGGTTTTGTTATTCGTTAACTCCTGCATAAACGATTGAGCTAGCTTCTCTCCCAACACATCATGCCCATAAGCGGTCACTTTAGCACCTTTTACCTTAGTTGTCAGGGGTTTGCCTATGTCATGCAGCAGGGAGGCAAACATCAGTGCTTCAGGATTTAAAGCATGAGATTTTAAACGCGCTGCCTGATCTACTACCAGCAGAGTATGTTCCCACACATCTCCCTCAGGATGGTTCAGAGGTGATTGTTCGCAGGCTATGAGTTTATAAAGCATGGGATGCATTCGTTCCAACACATTGGTTTCCTGCAGGTAGCGCAATCCAATGGATGGCTGGGGTGATAGCATTAGGAGCTTCCGTAACTCCTCGAATATTCTGCTCTTAGCAATATTATTTAGATCGGCCTCTTTAATAAGCTCTATGGTGCGGGGGTGAAGGCGAAAATCCAGTCGGGCAGCCAGCTGAAAAGCGCGGTATACTCTCAAGGGATCTTCGGCAAATACTTTTTCGCTGGTATGTTTTATGATATGGTTCTTGATATCTTCGCACCCGCCATAAATGTCGATAGTTGCTCCGCTCAGAATATCTATCATCATGGAGTTGACAGTAAAATCTCTTCTTCGGCACGCTTCGGGCAAGGAGGTATCTAACTTAGCCGGCAGGGTAAAATCCCATTCTGGATGGCCGCTAATTTTTACCACCGGAAAGGACTTACCAACTATATGCGCGGTTCCGTACCGAGATAAAATTGCTTGTAATTGTTCGATAGCCAGGAAAAAGACTTCGATGTCGATATCTTCTCCTTCGGGCGCAGTTACACCCATTACTTTATCCCTAACATATCCGCCCACATAATAAGCCTGGCCTCCCTGAGCAGCTATGTCCGCGGCAATACTAGCTAACATCTTGATCACCTCTCTTATGGCCCCCATAAACCCATCTATTACTGAGCCGCCAATTTTCATTTGGGCCTGCCAATTAATTAATTAATAGTTTTATTATAGGATACCCTTAACACTGAGCTCAATATCCACCGTTAAAGAGCGTTACTGCTAAGAAGGAGGTAGAAAAGCAACGACAAAATGGATTATTAGCAGTAACCAGATGAGGTCAGTTTTCATATGGTAGGATACATGAAACCTTCCGGCTGAGATTATTTTTACAGTTTCGGGGGGATAAATAAGAATAAAAAGGAAGTTGGCTCATGAATATGCGAAGAGCTTCGGTCCCCAATTCAATACCAGCCAAAGCACTTTTGCTGCCCCGCTGCCACATTTGCAATCAGGTACCGAAGGAGGGCATTCGAGGAGGCATCAGGGTGAAAAAAGCTTTTATCTGTAACCGGTGCGAGCAGGCCATAACCAATGTTGACGTAGGTTCGGCTTACTATCATATACTATTAGAGAAAATAAAAAAGATATTGAAGTAAGAGCGCCAAACAGCGCTTTTATTTTGTTAACAGGCACTTTTATTATACAATAAAGCAAGATTGGTTAATTTTGCAATAGTTGCAGATATCCTGGCCTGATCAGGTTGGCAGCACGGAAGGGATAAATAATTTGACGCCTCAAACTCCAATATACACCGCCCTAAAAAAATATATGGGGGAAAATAATCTGCGCTTGCACATGCCGGGTCATTGTGGGGGCAAAGGTTCGCTGGTGCCGGAACTGGAACCATTGGCAGCTATAGATGCTACCGAAGTGGCTGGGTTGGACGACTTGCACTCGGCCCAGGGAGTTATAAATGAGGCCCGGCAACTGCTGGCCCGAGCCTGCGGAGCCAGGGAGAGTTATTTGCTGGTAAATGGGGCAACTTCAGGCATACACGCACTGTTGCTGAGTATCGGGGCTCAGGAACGGGTTATGATACCCAGAAATGCCCATCGGTCATTTTATGGGGGGATGGTCTTATCCGGAACTATGCCGGTATATATCCCCTGCGAGCTGGAACCCGAGCTGGGAATTGCGGTAGCGGTAAACAGCCTGGAAATAGAAGGTCGGCTGCAGCAAAATAGTGATGTGGGAACAGTGTTTATGGTCAGTCCTGGTTATTATGGAACCTGTAGTGATATTGCCGCTATAGCACAGATAGTTCACCATCGGGGAAAAATGCTGTTGGTGGACGAGGCGCATGGAGCCCATTTTCCCTTTCATCCCCGGTATCCCCACTCGGCCTTGGAAGATGGAGCTGATGCCGTGGTAAACGGTTTGCATAAAACCTGGCCGGTTTTAACCCAGGGAGCCTGTCTCAATATCGGAGCGGGGTTTAAGCATGCTGATCGTTTGGCGGCCGCCTATAGTCTTATTACCACTACCAGTCCCTCCTATCCCCTGATGGCTTCTATCGATTTAGCCCGCGAATTTATGGAGCGGGAAGGGACAAACTATTTGCAGCGGTCGCTGGAATGGGCTCAGGAGTTCAAGCCCCGTATCGATCAAATTCCGGGGATTCGGTGCTATGGTGACGAATTATTGCAATGCCCCGGGGTAACTGCGGTGGACCCTTTGAAAGATTTGATAGGGGTGCAGGGGCTGGGCCTCAGTGGTTATCAGTTGGCCGGTATCTTGCGCGAGGAATATCATATTCAGGTGGAAATGGAAGAACAGAGCCTTATTCTGGCCATGTTTTCGCTGTTACATAAACGGGAAGACTGGGCCAGATTTTATCAGGTTTTAAAAGAAATAGCCCTGCGTTATCCGGGGCGGGATGTAGATCGGGGGACGGTTTACCAGTCGCCACTGCCCCAGGTTATATTGAGTCCTCGCCAGGCATTTTATGCTGCCTCCCAAAGGGTCAAGCTGGCAGAGACCCGAGGGCGGATAGCTGCGGAGATGGTGGCGGCCTATCCGCCGGGCATACCCTGTCTGGCTCCAGGCGAACTTATTACGGAGGAGGTAAGGGATTATCTGTACTACTTGCAGAAGAGCGGCGCACGGGTACAAGGGCCCGAGGACCCCAACCTGGAGCATATAAGGGTAATTGTAGAAGGGACATTCGGGGTATAAGGAAGGCCCAAGTTTATTTATTAATAATCCTTACGAAAAAGGGGAGAGTTACAATGCAGAAAAGGGGAGCATTTATAAGTTTGGAGGGTATCGACGGTAGTGGCAAAACTACCTTGAAAGAGAATTTAATGGCTCTCCTGGCGGAAAATTATCCGGTTATTGGGATTAGAGAGCCCGGAGGTACCGTCATTTCCGAAAAAATAAGGGAGATGCTCCTGGATGTTCGCAACCATGGTATAATTGGTAAAACGGAAGCATTGCTCTATGCGGCGGCCCGCAGCCAGTTGGTGGAGGAGAAAATTCGTCCCGCTTTAAGGCAGGGACAGATAATAATAGCCGACCGGTACATGGATTCCACCATTGCCTACCAGGGTTATGGACGGGGACTGGATATCAAGTTCCTGGAAGATTTAAACCGTCTTTGTACAGGCGGCTTAAAGCCGGATTTGACTTTATTGCTGGATATCGACCCCGAGGCCGGACAGAACCGAAGAAATCAGGACATTCCTGACCGTCTGGAGCAGGAAGGGCTGGCATTTCAAGCCCGGATACGCGACGGATATCTAAAGTTATGGGCTGAGGATGCCTCCCGAATAAAGATTCTGGATGCCAGTCAAACACCTGGGCAGCTATTGCAGGATGCAATGAAAATGATTGCAACTTTACTCGCGGGCCAGTCAGCAATATAAGAGCGAGGTAGGTTTCAAACCTAAATGCCTGGTTATAATATAGCCGGAATGCCAAGGCCGCCCCGGCAGGCTGTACCGGAGGACTCAAATCGGGGGCTAAATCGGCCGGACCTATCGATCTTGAGGTTAAGGATGATTAGATGGATTACTTTACCGAAATAATTGGACAGAAACAAGCCCTGCTGCCGCTGCAGAAGGCTTTGCAAACCGGTCGGATTAACCATGCCTACCTTTTTGTGGGTATAGCCGGTATCGGCAAATTCACCACCGCGCTAGCTTTTGCCAAAGCACTTATTTTGGCAACTGACCCGCAGGGTGAAGCCTATATGCAGGCTCAGGTGCACCCGGATTTTATGATCATTGCCAAAAGCGACCATAAAACTTTGATAGGCATTGAGCAGATAAATCGGGAAATGGAAACCTGGCTGGCGTTAAAACCATATCGCGCGGCCCGGCGGGTGGTAATTATTAAAGATGCCCATCTCTTAAGCATTCCGGCGGCCAATGCACTTTTGAAGACCCTGGAAGAACCGCCGGGTCACGCGGTAATTATTTTGGTAGCGGATGCCGGCAACTTGCTGGATACGATCATATCACGCTGTCAGTTGGTAAGGTTTTTTCCGGTGGATGAGCTGAGTATCAGCCAATTTTTATTGGCCCGAGGGATTGAGCCAGACCGAGTTACCAGCCTGGCGCGCCTCGGCCAGGGAAGTATAAGCACGGCACTGCTGATGGCCGAGGAAGCCGGCTGGGAAGAATACTGGGATACGGCCCAGCTACTTA
>CAZYJA010000120.1:0-8233 GCA_964647245.1 uncultured Syntrophomonas sp.
GATGTTTCCTCACCTAACATGATTAAGTGAGGAAACATTGTTTTTATTAATACTGGATAATGAATTTTAGCAAATCTCTAAGATGCATCTTGGATAACATTGGCCAATATCTCATCTATAACTGGATAGGAAAATGAGATATCGCCTGTGCTGGGCCAGGATAGATGGTATTCGGTGCTGGTTTCTCCTTAAACGCAAAACTGCTTCTAACAACTGCGACAACGGTGCTAAAAGCAGTTCGGACTAATATTTTGCCTGTCAATCAGCTTGCAACATTTCTCTACTATAATACTTTCTCTTAAAA
This sequence comes from uncultured Syntrophomonas sp., assembly GCA_964647245.1. GTDB lineage: Bacteria > Bacillota > Syntrophomonadia > Syntrophomonadales > Syntrophomonadaceae > PHAA01. The sequence continues at coordinate 305 of CAZYJA010000120.1, forward strand.
TACAAGGCAACATTAACCAGGGCTATTAGAACCGGTACTTCCACTAGGGGACCGATGACGGTTGCGAAAGCCTGGGTGGAGTTAATACCGAAAACCGCCACTGCTACAGCAATAGCCAGCTCAAAATCATTGCTGGAGGCCGTAAATGCGATGGTAGTAGTCCGGGGATAATCAGCTCCCATCCACTTACCGATGAAGAAGGTGACAAACCACATAAAGGCAAAATAAATTGTCAATGGTATAACCACTCTTATCACAATCCACGGGCAAACTTACAATAACGTTTCCTTTAAGAGAGAACATCACCAGGATGGTGAACAACAGTGCTATAAGGGTTAGCTTGCCAATACGGGGTATGAAATTGGCTTCATACCAATCTCTACCTCTTGATTTAACCATGCTGGTTCGCTTTGGGCTATCTCCAGCATGGAAACGTTGACAGCCATTTTATAAAAGTAGAGCTAATCACTGTGTACTTATCATATAAAAAATGCAATTAAGACTTGCATCCTTTTAACAGAACATACGTCTTAGTTAGTGTAGATATACAGATATTAAAATAAAGGAGGTAAGTAAATGAAAACACTTAAAATTGAATGGCGGCACCTGGATGTTGAAGGAGAGACATGCAATCGTTGTTATGATACTGGTGAAAATTTAGAGCAGGAAGTAAAGAGGTTAAACAGATCGCTACACCCACAGGGTATTACGGTAGAATGGTTTGAGACCAAGCTTGACGATACTCAAATACCCCAATCAAATATTATACTTTTTAATGGTATTCCCATTGAAGATATATTGGATATTGAGGTATCAAATAATTACTGTGATTCCTGTACAACTTTGCTGGGAAGTGTCACCTACTGCCGAACGATAACTTATGAGGGCAATGAATATGAAGATATCCCGGCTAAGGCTATTCGTAAAGCTGCCCTCAAGGTATTGGGTATAGAAGCAGTATCAACCGCCCCAGCAGTTAATTGTGGCTGCGGTTGTAATAGCAGCGGTTGCTGCTAACACCAAATTGAGGCTTAATATTGGGCGGGTTGAGCACCCGCCCCGGGCCTAAAGAACGACAGTACCGACTTTTTTCGATTTTTAACTTTTTTCTACTTCTTGCTTTCCATAATAGAATAAAAATGTTTTAGGTTATCAGGAATAACATATTCCTCTTCGGCTGTCGAACCGTTTTCATGCCCTCCATATACTTCTTTGAGGATGGCATCAATAATCATTGCTTTAGGAGGCACGGTATATTCCTTACCTTGGTACACCCAAACCCGGCAGTCGACCTCGTCGCTGCATAAATCACCGCAGGACTCGCACAGGCTTTCTTTAACGTCCATCTGAATATCACGGCCATTTACGCGAATAGTCGGGGAACTTACGAATTTGTGAGCTACAGCCAATTCTGCGGTATTCACGTTAACTTTATTCAGTACCACTTCAGTTCCGGTGGCCTCCAACACTTTTGCAACTTCAGCTAAAGCTTCTTCAAGGCTGGTATCGGTCCCTTGACAGCGTGTGCAGACGCTCAAATCTAGAAATAAAAAATCAATTACAAGTTTCTTTTCCTCAACTGCAATCTCCGTTAACTCTGGAATACTTCCACAACAGCCGGGAGCACAGGAACAACAGCTGGAAATATCTTTGTCGATCATGATTACCACTCCTTATTTCTTTTCATTAGGTTCCTCAGCCATAAAGATGCGTAAAAAGAAAATTGAACGCATTCCTATACGAATTTTTCTTAACAGTATTTGCATCCCTTACTTTTATGCTGGTAGTCAATGACGTTTCCCAGCCGGTCGAACTCAAGATGGCAGCATCCCAAAAGCATTTCCTTCAACTTCTGTCTGCCTCGCTGAACTCTTGATTTAGCCCCCGATAATGATAGTCCCAATCTTTCGCTTAACTCTTTTTGGGTTAAGTTTTCAAATTCGGTTAGCCACAGGGCTTCCTTATATTTTTCCGGCAAAGACTCGATCATGGCCTTTAAACAAGATGCTATTTCCAGATTAGAAGTTAAATCCTCGTCCGGTTCTCTGGCTAGATCATCAGGAACTTCCAATAACTCCATGGTTTTGTTATGCCTTCTATAGTAATCAACAATTGTGTTGTGAGTTATCCTATACACCCAGGCATGAATTTTATGGTCATCTGATAGGTCATCAATATTATTATGTATTTTCATAAATACTTCCTGTAACATATCATCGGCATCTGCTTCGTTAGCGATTCTCTTCTTTATAAAACTTTTAAGTGGAACACTGAATTCTTCCCATATATGATTTATACAAACCACCATGCGCTATCACCCCATTTATGTTCTTGCGGTTATATTGCCTAATTCTTTTATTATTATATACTAATTGGAGAATTTCAGTGCGGCAGAGCCGCTGTATCGCTATAGTAATCTTATTGATTTTAGTATGATTGCATAAAATGTATGCTTTTTTAGCAATTTTCGTCTTTGTGTGAATGTTATGGGCATATGCATTGACATACGCCCTTTTAAAATTAAAAATATCAGTCATTGACAAACAACTAACGAAACAAATAATATAAGCATATGCTTATTATATTATGAATAAGCAGATAGAAGATGATGCCTATCTTAAACTTTTTAATCGATTTTACTCAGGAATGAAAATAATATTTCTTATCGTTTAGATTGCAGGATGAACTTTATCCAAGAAATCTTTAGCAAGAGGAGCAAATATTAAACTTATAGCTTATAAAGGAGGAAAATATGGATGTATTAAAATCGTAGTTTATGGAGGAATTATTTCCGGCGGTGGAGGCTGTGGCTGAGGTTCCACTGCATGTACTCCGGCGGATGCCAGAGCTGACTATGAAAAAAACCTCTTGAAAATACATTGAAAAGGAGATTTCAGCATGCCAAACCTGTCTGACGACAAGATGAAATTCCCCTGGCTGAAAGTTGGCATAGTAGCCTTAATTCTAATTATCGTAAGCGGTATATATGTTTTAAAAAATTCAGCAGCTGCTGACAAAGGTAATAAAATTGCACCTATAAATACTACAATCCAATCAAATAAAGTATTGGAACAAAAAACAACAGATTCAAATACGAGTACTGAAAAACCGAGCTCTGAGCAGACTTCATCTGTTAAGCCGACAGAACAAACTTCCTCCTCCGAACAAAAATCCCAGGAGGCAAAAAAGGCGTTGCCCAAATTAGTTGATTTAGGATCAGATACATGTATACCCTGCAAAGAAATGGGCCCAATTTTAGAAGAATTAAAAAATGAGTATAAAGACAAAGTTGAAGTGGAGGTTGTTGACTTTTACAAAGACCGTGCAAAAGCGCTAGAGTACCATGCAAAACACCCTATTAGGGTAATTCCCACTCAAATTCTTTATGATGCAAGTGGTAAAGAAGTATGGAGCAATGAAGGTTCACTTGCAAAAGAGGAGCTAATCATAGTATTTAAAGAAAAGGTTGGCGTAAAATAATGGAAGCTGTTGTTGCTAATTTCGCGCAATTGCTGTCGCAAAATATATGGCTCGCTTTTATTATGGCTCTGGTTGCGGGCTTGATTTCTTCCTTTAGCCCTTGTGTTTTATCCGCCATGCCACTTGTAATAGGTTATGTGGGAGGATATGCCGGTAATGATAAAAAACGAGCTTTCAGATATTCTCTGTTGTTCTGCTTGGGTCTAGCGGCAACCTTCACAGCTTTGGGAGCGGCTTCTGCCCTTCTGGGAAGGTTAATGTTAGGAGTCGGTAAGTGGTGGTACATAATACTCGGCATTATAATGCTGGTAATGGCATTACAAATGCTGGGCATCTTTAATATTATGCCCCAAACTTGCAAGGTTCCGGCTGAAAGAAAGGGTTTGGCCGGTGCTTTTGTTCTGGGCGTAATAGGAGGAGTATTATCTTCACCTTGTGCCACCCCTGTTTTGGCAGTAATACTTGCTTTTGTCGCGGGTCAGGGCAATATACCACTTGGGGTTGGACTTTTAGCAGTCTATTCTATCGGTCATTGTGCATTGCTTTTGATAGCAGGTACCTCAGTAGGTTTTGTTCAAAAATTAGCTGTTTCTCCAGGTACTGAAAAATGGGGTAAGATACTAAAAGTATTTTTTGGGATACTTATATTAATACTTTCCTTTTACTTGTTTTATATAGGATTTTAGCAAATATACGATTGGCTGCATATGTAAATCAATCGTCGGAACTCAAAACCAATAGTGATCGTTTACTCTACAAAGAATTGGCAATAATCAGCAAAACCAATACAATTAAGATGAACAAATAATAAGGAGCTGAAAAAATGTTTGAATCTCTATTTAAGGCATTAGGAGAACCAACACGTTTGAAAATCATTAAGCTGTTGGCCGCCAGAGAGCTATGCGTTTGCGATCTCGAGGACATCATGCAGATCAGCCAACCGCGGATATCTCAACATTTAAAAGTTTTAAAATATGCTGGCATGGTCAACGAACGTAAGGAGGGACAACGCAGTATATGCAGTTTAAATAGAGAGTTACTAAATAGTACTATGATCGAATTCATGGAATACATTAATAGACCGCTCGAAGATATTCCGGAACTAGCCGAGGAGTATTCTCGGATGCCTGCCGTAGCTGGAGAATCCTGCATGAAAAAGTTGGGCGAAACAGTCCGGTAGACTCTCTTGATAAATTAGGTTGCATTAGAACTGGTGATAATGAAAATTTGAAGGAGGTTTTTTTATGAAGATTGAAGTGTTGGGAACAGGATGTGCCAAATGTAAACAGTTGGAAAAGGATGTATATAACGCATTGGCAGAGCTGGATGTTGCTGCAGATGTAACCAAGGTGCAAGATATCCAGAAAATCATGAGTTACAAGATCATGTCGACACCAGCTCTGGTTATTGATGGTAAGGTTAAGATAGCAGGAAGACTGCCCCGCAAAGAAGAGTTGCACCGCTATTTGCAGGAAACTCAAAAGTAATAAACTGGAGGAGCTATTATGAGTGTGGGATGGTATCCGATTATTAATTATGAGCTTTGTGTTATGTGCGGGGTTTGTTATGAGTTCTGCACTCATGGCGTATATGAATTGAATGAAGATGAAGGCCCGGTAGTCGTAAATCCCGATAACTGTATTCATAAATGTCATGGCTGCGAGAATCAGTGCCCTTCACAAGCAATTCGCTACTATGGAGATTTGCCAGGGCACCAAACCGCAGGTGTATATCGTTTAGAATTTTAGTTTATTTGGTAAGGACTGCAGGAATTTTTGAATGGTATCCTCATAACCATTACTGGTGGGCTGGTAAAAATTTACCGGCCCCAATTCATCCGGAAGGTAACTTTGCTCAACGTATCCGCCAAAATCGTGGGGATATTTATAGCCAGTGCCTTTGCCCAATTTCGAGCCAGCCTGGAAGTGGGAGGAATCGGCTATATGTTTGGGGACACTTACCCGATGCCTGCCGCGCACGGCGGCAATGGCCTGATCTATGGCGACTTTGCTGCTATTACTTTTGGGGGCGGTGCACAAGTAGATGGTTGCCTCCGCTAAAGGAATGCGGGCTTCAGGCATTCCCAGAAATTGAACCGCGCTGGCGGCGGATGTAGCTATACTTAAAGCATTAGGGTCGGCTAAGCCTACGTCTTCGGCGGCATGCACGATTAACCGGCGGGCTATATATTTGGGATCCTCCCCGCCCTCCAACATGACAGCCATCCAGTAGAGAGCTGCATCAGGATCTGAGCCGCGAATGCTTTTTATAAAGGCGGAGATGGTGTCATAATGATAATCGCCGCTCCGGTCATACTTGACTACCAACTTGCCGGTAACCTTTTTTATTAGTTCGGCCGTGACTGAGAGTTGCCCATCGGCATTGGTATAGGAATTATTCAGCGTGTCCAGAATATTAAGGGCAGTACGGGCATCGCCCTGAGCCGCCTGAATTAGAATTGCCAGGCTCTCATCATCAATTTTGATATCTAAGTGGCCCAGCCCTTTCTCTCGGTCCTGTAGGGCATAATCTATAATTTGCTTTATAGCGTTGGGCCCCAGGGCTTCGAGAATATACAGTTTCATCCGCGACAGCAGGGCGTTATTCAGTTCATACAGGGGATTCTCAGTAGTTGCACCGATTAGAATGAGGGTGCCGTCCTCAACGAAGGGAAGTAAGACGTCTTGCTGACCTTTATTGAAGCGGTGAATTTCATCCACAAAAAGGATCGTTGGCTGTTGGTAGTATTTGCGCCGGTCCTCTGCCGCAGCAGCAACTTTACGGATATCGCCCACCCCGGCGGTAACTGCCGGTAAATATTCGAAATGGGAATTCGTCATCCTGGCAATAATTCGCGCGATACTGGTCTTGCCAGTTCCGGGAGGTCCATAAAGCACAAATGAGTGCAGGGCGTCTTTTTCAATAGCTCGGCGGAGCGGGGAGCCCAGGCCTACTATATGTTCCTGCCCCAACACTTCATCCAGACTGTTGGGTCTCATCCTCCAGGCCAGGGGAGCACTGGCTGCTTTTCTTTTTAGGTCACCAGCTGAAAATAAATCCATCTCCTGCAACTTCCTCCTGATCGCTCATCGTGGGGGTTATTTCGTTAATTAGCATTATTGCCATTATAATCGATTTAACCCGGCTTGATAATACTTGTATTTAATGCTATATAATTTAGAAACGCAAATAAACAGGGACGTGGCGAAAGTTCCTAATCCAACAAAGGAGATTTGATTTGAAAATAGCGGTGTTAATGAGCGGTGGAGTTGATAGTTCCATGGCCGCTTTACTCTTAAAAGAACAGGGACATGAATTACTGGGGCTTACCATGGTTAATTGGGACCTGGGAGTGGGGGAACAGGCGGCCGAGGCGGCTCGTTGGCTGGGTATTAAGCATGAAATTGTTGATATGCGAGAGGTATTCAAGGAACATGTTGTCGACTATTTTTGTAATGCATACCTGCAAGGCCAAACCCCTAACCCCTGTGTTGAATGTAATAAACACATAAAGTTTGGGGCCTTGTTGGATATGGCCCGCGATAAGGAATGTGAATTGGTGGCCACGGGACATTATGCGCAGGTGGAATTGGCTGCAGATCGACATAGATATCTGCTGAAGAAGGGTGTGGATCCCAAAAAGGATCAAAGCTACTTCCTGTACGGTTTGACCCAGCAGCAACTAGCCCATATCCTTTTGCCATTGGGAAATTATCATAAGGAGGAGGTACGGGCTCTGGCTCGCCAGAAGGGGATAAAATCGGCAGATTCTTCGGAGAGTCAGGAAATATGTTTTGTGCCGCAAGATTATCATCAGTTTTTGCAGGCCCGGATTGAATGTCCCGGGGGGGAGATAAGAGATACCGAGGGCAGACTCCTGGGCAGACACCAAGGTCTGGCCTATTACACTATTGGGCAGCGCAAAGGCTTAGGGATCAGCGGCGGTAGACCTCTATTTGTGGTAGGTATGGACATTGATGCTAATATTCTTACGGTCGGTGATAATCCGGATTTATTTAAGCGTAGCTTGCTGGCGAGCCGCAATAATTTTATTATTGACCTGGAGACTAAGGGACCTATACCAGTTACGGCGAAGATTAGATATGCGGCTCAACCCGCCGATGCTAATATATACAGGCAGGATAATATGGTAAGAGTGGAGTTTGCAGAGCCTCAGCGGGCTATTACTCCAGGCCAGTCGGTGGTTTATTACCTGGGTGAATACGTCTTGGGGGGAGGAATCATTGCTTGAGTTCTTCGTGCTTAGGCTTTGAGTCATTAGCGCTGCAAGTTTAATATAGGGTAAAAACCCGCCGAGCGACCCAAATGGTTAGGACAAGGTAATCGGAGTTCTTTGATTGAGGCCTGGGTACTGTAAGGGGAAGGATCTTCATGGTTAGGTCGTGTCCCGTAAAGCTTGCGTCGATTAATAGGACTTCCGAATTAACT
>CAZYJA010000121.1:0-8225 GCA_964647245.1 uncultured Syntrophomonas sp.
CTTCCTGAGCATTCAACTCCCCCAGGATGTATTCTATGGCTTGTTTCTCTGAATAGGATAAGGTAGCTACCGCAATTTGGACGGCGGCCCTTTTGCGCAGATCTTCCTCCACCCGCTCGTTGGTCATTCTCATTACTTCATTGGCTACTACTACGGAACCATATTCGGCCAGGACGATGTCTTCATCCGTAAATACCTGATCGCTTCTACATAAAACCAGAGTGCCGATGCGTCGTGCTCCTCCGAAGACCGGAGTTATCGACCAAATATACTGGGAACAGTCACAGGGCCGCTGGCCAAAATTAAATATGCACTTACGATCTTCTAATTTAATATTAGGCCTGGTCTCTTGAATACTAGTAAATTCTTGATTAAAACTCTCGGGAAAATACTCAGCATGCTTGATCAATTCGTCGATCTCGGAACATGGCAGCCCTTCGCTAAAGGAATAACCAATAACTTGTCCTCTTCTGCCCACGATAAATACACTACATTCCAAATTTTCGGCCAGTACTTCGGCCATTTCAAAAAAATCTACGGGATTACCTATAAGCTTTTGCAAAATGCGGTTAATTGACCTCGACTTTTCCAATAATGTTTTCTTCACCTGCCAACCCCCTACAGGATATACCTACTTAAATCATCATTTTCAGCAATCATTTTGAGCCTCTGTTCCACATAACTGCGGTCAATGCTAATATTCTGCCCCCTCATATAAGCCGCATCAAACAGCAAATCTTCCAATACCTTCTCCATGATGGTATGCAAACGCCGCGCCCCTATATTTTCGGTTTTGGCATTTACTGCATAGGCAATTTCGGCGATATAGTCAATAGCATCATCCCCGAAAGCCAGTTCTACATGTTCGGTTGAAAGTAAGGCAATATATTGCTTGATTAGCGAATTATGTGGCTCCGTAAGTATCCTTTTTAAATCGTTCTTCTGCAAACTCTCCAACTCCACTCGAATTGGAAACCTACCCTGCAACTCCGGGATTAGATCAGAGGGTTTGCTGACATGGAAAGCCCCGGCAGCGATAAAAAGGATGTGATCGGTTTTCACCGGGCCATATTTAGTGACCACCGTGGAGCCTTCAATGATAGGCAATATATCCCTTTGAACCCCTCCCCGCGAAACATCAGGACCGTAGGAACCTTCTTTGCTGGCAATCTTATCTATTTCATCCAGGAAAACCAGACCGTCCTCTTCTACTCGACGGATAGCTTCCCGGTTGGCTTCATCCGCATCAATAAGCCGGTTGGCTTCCTCATGGCCCAGTATTTTACGAGCCTCCTCCACCGTAAACCGTCTTTTCTTTTTATTCTTAGGCAGGATTCCGCCTAGCATATCCTGCAAATTGATGCCCATCTCTTCAACTCCGGACCCGGATATTACTTCCATAAACGAATTGTTTTTTTCTTCTACTTCAATCTCGATTATTTCTTCTTCCAGTTCCTTACGGGCTAATTTTTGCCGGATTATCTCCCGCTGCTCTTCAATACTGCGCAAGCGCTGAGGATAATCTGCATCTGTTTCATGATTATCCGGAGTTTGACCCATTTGACCCATCAAATATTCAAATGGATTTTTGATTGACTTCTCCTTTTTGACCGGCAAGGGGATAATGCATTCCACTATCCTCTCTTCCGCCAGTATCAAACTCTTTTCCTCTACCTCCTCCATTTTCTCCTGTTTAACCATTCGAAGGGAAGTTTGCACCAGATCACGAATCATAGAGTCAACATCCCGACCAACGTAACCAACCTCGGTAAATTTACTGGCCTCAACCTTAATAAAAGGAGCCTTGACCAATTTCGCCAACCGACGCGCGATTTCCGTTTTGCCTACCCCGGTTGGTCCGATCATAATAATATTTTTCGGATAAATTTCCTCACTTAGTTCAAGCGGAAGCAGCTTTCTCCGATAACGATTACGCAAAGCAATAGCCACTGCTTTTTTAGCATCCTTTTGGCCCACAATATATTTATCTAACTCTTCTACTATCTCCTTAGGTGTAAGATTATGCAAGCTAACGACTCCTTTTCTATTCCACTACCTCTACTGTAATCCGATCATTAGTGAAAACGCATATTTCAGCAGCTATTTGCAACGATTCCCGAGCTATCTCCGGTGCAGTCAAACTGGTAAAGCGAGCTAAGGCGCGAGCCGCAGCCAGAGCGTAGGAACCTCCCGACCCAATCGCAGTAATACCATCGTCCGGTTCTATTACCTCACCATTGCCCGAGATAATAAACATTCTTTCGCGATCGGCAACAATCAATAGAGCTTCCAATTTACGCAGGACTCGATCTGATCTCCATTCTTTGGCAACTTCTACCGCAGCTCTGGTCAAATTGCCGCCGGTCTCCTTCAGCTTCTCTTCAAATTTGGCAAATAAGGTGAAGGCATCGGCAACTGATCCGGCAAACCCTGCCACAACCTGGCCCTGATAAAGTTTTCTAATTTTTACGGCGTTATTCTTCATAACTATGTTTTGACCAAAGGTAACCTGACCATCGCCGGCAATGGCCATTAATTCACCCTTCTTAACCGCTACTATAGTAGTCGCTTCAAACATATAATTACCTCCGCGGATGATTTTCGTAGTGGATGGTCTTTATCCTATCCTGGGTCAAATGAGTGTAAATCTGGGTAGTAGATAATTTCTCATGTCCTAGTAATTCCTGCACCGCCCGCAGGTCTGCACCGCCATTTAATAAATGGGTAGCGAAAGAATGCCTGATGGTGTGGGGACTCACCTTTTGGTTAAAGGCCAACTGTTCCACATATTTATTGATAATATTCCTTATGCTCCGCACCGAAATTCGAGTACCAAATCTATTTAAAAATAGGGCATCGGTGTCGAGACAATTTTTGGCTAAAAGAAAGGGACGTCCATGGTCAATATAATTAATTAATGCCGTTTTCGCTTGCGAGCCCAAAGGAGCTAAGCGTTCTTTGTTACCTTTTCCTCTGATTTTAATCCACTCTTCATCCATATCTATATCAGCTATATTAATTCCAACCAGCTCACTAACCCTAACCCCGGCCGCATACAGGGTCTCCAGGATAGCTTTATCTCTTGTTCCCACCGATTTACTGGTATCGGGAGCTTCCATTAAGAGTCCGATTTCTAGGGGATATAAAAAGCGCGGCAGTCTTTTTTCCTGTTTGGGGGTAGATACATTGGCAATAGGGTTGCCTTGCAGAATATTGGCTCGGCACAGGTATTTGACAAATGAACGTAAAGCCGCCAATTTCCGGGCCATGGTAGCTCGGCTAAAATTATGGGTCTGCATACTGCCGATGTATTCCCTGACTGCACGGTGTTCGAGGCCACTAATCAGGGCTTCATCCCGACTTACCTGATAATACTCAGCCATAAAATCGAAAAACTGATTCAAATCAGTTCGATAACTTACCAGGGTAAACTGGGAGGCGCTTTTTTCAACGCGCAACTGGGTTAGAAAATCCTCCAAATGCTTTACCAACACCCAATTCACACCTCCCCACAAAATCTTCCTATAAAGGGAATTTAGCATAATCAGGCTGAATTTACAACCGGATTAACCAGACCAGGGGTATATTTCCTGCATTGCTGCCAAGGAACGTTTGGCATACTCTTCGTAGCGGGCTTTTTTATCCTTGATGGTAGTTGGTAAGGGCGGCAAAATTCCGAAATTAGCATTGATGGGTTGGAAGTCTTTATTACTGCTATCAGTAATAAAATGAACCAAGGCCCCTATCATGGTACAGTTATTCAATCTTAATAAAGGTTGATTCCGAATAAGACGCACTGCATTCAGACCCGCTAAGATTCCGGTAGCGGCTGATTCCATATAACCCTCAACTCCGGTTATTTGGCCGGCTGCCAATAGCGCCGGGTTTTGCTTATACTGCAGGGTTGACTCTAATAAAACCGGGCTGTTTATATAGGTATTCCGATGCATAACTCCATGTCTCACAAAATCTGCATTTTCCAGGCCGGGTATCAGACGGAATATCCGATCCTGTTCACCCCATTTCAACCGGGTCTGAAATCCTACCAGGCCGTAAACTGTGCCCTCTTTATTCTCTTGCCGCAGCTGTACTACCGCCCAGGCTCTTTGCCCGGTGCGCGGGTCGGTTAAGCCAACCGGCCGCATAGGTCCAAACCTTAAGGTATCCGGCCCTCGCCGACCCATTACTTCTATGGGCATACAGCCGTTGAAGAACATTTTCTTATCTATGCTATGACCTTCACTTACATCAGCGTCGACCAGGTTTTGATAAAAATATTCGTATTCATCCTTGCTCATCGGACAATTAAAGTAATCATCCGTACCTTTACCGTAGCGGGAGGCCTTAAATATTTTGGTTTTATCCAAACTTTCCAGGGTCACACTGGGGGCCACTGCATCATAGAAGAAAAGATTTTCCTCGCCGCTCAGATGCAAAAGTTCTGCAACCAGATGGTCCGAGGTCAAGGGCCCGGTGGCAACGATTACTGGTTCATTCTCGGGCAGCCTGGTCACTTCCTCACGAATTAGTTCAATCCCCGTATGGGACTTAATGGCCTCCGTGACTAAACCGGAAAATAGCTTCGGATCTACAGCCAGGGCCGACCCGGCCGGAACCCTGGCCATATCAGCGCACGGCAATATTAAAGAACCCATGGCCTTCATTTCAGCTTTTAACAAGCCCTGGGCCGTAGCGGGAAGCTCGGACTTCAAAGAATTACTGCATACCAACTCCGCCAGTTGGTCTGATTTATGTACCGGGGTCATTCGCTGGGGTCTCATTTCCCACAGCTTAACCTTAACATCCAGCCAGCCCAGCCCCAATTACGTGTACTAGAGGCAATCTACTTCCCCATTTCCTGAGAATGCTTACATTCTGCGTTCTGGCACACCGCATTCACTTCTTTGTTCTTATTTATTTTTTCAACCATAGCATCCCCGCAGGTTGGGCACTTTTCCCCGGTAGGTTTGTTCCAGGACCTGAAATTACATTCCGGGTAGTTCTTGCAGCCAAAGTATTTACGGCCTTTTTTGGATTTCAAAGCAACTACCGCACCGCCGCAAAAAGGACAATTAGTGCCTATCTCCTCATTCAAAGATTCGGTATGCCGGCATTCTGGAAATCCGGAACACGCAATAAATTTTCCAAAGCGGCCATATTTAATGAACATGGGCTTACCGCATTGGGGGCAATCTTTGCCGGCCTCTTCATCTTTAATTTCTACCTTCTCAATTAAATCCTGGGCCTTTTCCAGATCCGCATTAAACGGACCATAGAAGTCGCTGACCACGCCTTTCCAGTTAAGCTGTCCCTCTTCTATGAGATCCAATTCTTCTTCCATCTTGGCCGTAAACTGAGTGTCTAATATATTCCCAAAATGCTGGGTTAACAAGTCCACCACAATAAAACCCAATTCGGCAGGAACGAACTGTTTGTTCTGGCGTTCCACATAGTGCCGTTTTAATATCGTATCGATGATCGGTGCATAAGTACTGGGTCTGCCGATATTTTTCTCCTCCAGCAGCTTTACCAGACTGGCCTCAGTATAACGGGGCGGCGGCTGGGTAAAGTGTTGCTCCGGTTTAATTTCCTTTAGATTTAATACCTGACCAGGTTTGATATCCGGAATCGGGTTTTTAACATCCTCTTCTTCATTGTCATTATAAATCTTTTTGTAACCGGGGAATTTTATTTGCGATGAATTAGCCCGTAAACCATAATCACCAGCCTCAATATCAACTACAACTGTATCATAGATGGCAGGACTCATCTGACTGGCCACAAAACGCTCCCAAATCAGTTTATATAAGCGATACTGATCCCGACCGAGATAATTCTTTACACTCTCCGGGGTACGTTCAACTGACGAAGGTCTGATCGCCTCATGGGCATCCTGGGCAGATTTCCTGCTTTTGTACTCGTTAGGTGAGGCAGGGGCATAACCGGGTCCATAAGTCGCGTTTATAAATTCCAGGGCCTCTTCCTGAGCTACTTTGGATATACGGGTGGAATCGGTTCTAAGATAAGTAATTAAACCAACCGTACCCTTTTTACCCAGTTCCAATCCTTCATACAGTTCCTGCGCCACCCGCATGGTCCGGCTGGAATAAAAGCCTAACCGCTTGGATGCTTCCTGCTGCATGGTGCTGGTTATAAAGGGTGGGCTAGGTTTTTTCCTCTTTTCTTTTCTTTCGATGTTTTTTAATACGAAACTGGCCGTTTGCAAATAAGCGGAGATCCTGGCTTGTTCGGCTTCATTCCTGATCTCCAACTTTTCGCCCTGGTAAGTAGTTAATTTAGTAATGAAACTGTCCTTCTTTTTGGCGCTTAAGATGGCCTCGATGGTCCAGTATTCCTCCTGAATGAAAGCAGCTATTTCCTTTTCGCGTTCACATATTATGCGCACAACTACTGACTGCACCCGCCCAGCGCTTAATCCTTTGCGAACTTTACTCCACAGCAGGGGGCTTAAATTATACCCCACCAAGCGGTCTAAGACTCGCCGAGCCTGTTGGGCATTAACTCGATTTATATCTACCGGTCGGGACTTCTTAATGGCTTGCTTGATGGCATCACCGGTAATTTCGTTAAATTCGATGCGGCAGTTAGAGTTTTCCGGAATCTTCATAGCGTTCTGCAAATGCCAGGCGATCGCTTCCCCTTCCCGATCCGGGTCAGTTGCCAGCAGTATTTTACCAGACTTCTGCGATTCATTCTTTAATTCCTTGAGCAGTTCCCCCTTACCCCGTATAGTAATATACCGGGGCTCGAAATTATTCTCGATATCGATGCCCAGCTTGCTTCGGGGCAGGTCTTTGATATGTCCGACGCATGCCTTGACTCGATAATTCTTGCCTAGAAATTTAGCTATGGTTTTTGCCTTAGCCGCTGATTCTACAATAACCAGGGTATTTTCAGCCACAATATCACCTCTTCCTGTTTCCTAAGCTTTATAAATCTTTACATAGTAATTGCCGGGCAGCGCTTGTATTATGCCCTTCAATTCCATTTTCAAAAGGATGGTGCTTAACTCACCGGTGTTTAATCCCAGACTGCCCATCAATTGGTCAAAGTGGGCAGACTCATATCCCAATGCCTCGATCACCAACATCTCCTCTGCCTCCAGGCCAAAAGCGAGTTCTCCCTGCCGTACCCGGGGCAAGTCTTGCTTATCATTCAAGCCGTACTCGGCCAAAATATCCTCGATACCACTTACCAAACCAGCTCCCTGCTTAATTAGATAATTCGTCCCGACGCTGTTTTTACTGTTTATGGGACCGGGAACAGCAAAGACGTCCCGTCCCTGTTCCAAGGCAAAATCGGTAGTAATCAAAGCTCCGCTCTTTTGCTGGGCCTCCACCACCAAAACCCCCCGGCACAGACCGGAAATAGTTCGGTTCCTAATAGGAAAATTACCTGCTTCCGGGTGGGTATGCGGGGGAAACTCACTTAAAACCAGCCCGCTTTCACATATTCTGGTATATAGTTGTCTATTTTCCGGCGGATATACTACATCAATCCCGCTGCCCAAGACCGCTACCGTCTTTCCCCCGGCTTCCAGGGCACCTAGATGGGCTTCAGTGTCAATTCCCCGGGCCATCCCACTAACTATCACCAAGCCCTGGGCAGCCAGCTCGTTCCCAAAACGTCGAGCTTGTCCCTTGCCATATAGGCTGGCTCTTCGAGACCCTACTATAGCCAAACAGAATTCTTTCAGTATCTCCAGTTCGCCACGATAGTAAAACAGGTAAGGCGGATCAAAGATACTTCTTAATAACTGAGGATAATTATCGTCTTCCACCCCACAAATCTTGACGCCGCTGGCTTGTAAGTTTTCCAGCCGCTGCAGCGGCTGGGCTTCCCTTCTGGCATCAATGATCGTGCGGCTGATTGCATTCGGCAAGGATGAATTGTGTAATGATTCACTATCAGCCTCAAAGCACTTCTGGAAATTGCCCCATTCATTTTTGATTTTCCACAAAGTCTTATTACCTATGCCTTTTAGGGTATGAAAAAAATATAAAGCGGCCAGGTCATTCTTATCCATTCCCATAACCCCATTTATAATAGAATATGTAAAATTTATACAGACGCTAAAAACCTCTACAGCAATTGATAACACAAAATCCAGTACTATGCAAGATACCCGAGACTATATGTTATCAAAAGTGGGACAATTTGCTTTTCTAAAAATCAGCAACCGGGGGAAAATATAATGAATTAAA
>CAZYJA010000122.1:0-8166 GCA_964647245.1 uncultured Syntrophomonas sp.
CCGGGCGCTGGAGGTTGAATAGATCATCAGATAACTCATCTAGGCTTTATATCTGACGGGGGTTCGACTCGCCCCGCCTCCACCATGCAAATCCACGACCAACTAGATTTTTGCTTAGGTTGGTTAGGTAATAGAGCATTTGAATATAAGCAAAGAAAAGCTCCAAGAAGTGTTGTACATTTCTTGGAGCTTTGTTATGGTTGCTATTCTCAAGGGTGTTATTAGTGATCTCTGCTTCTTTTGCCCGATTTAGTTTTTGTTGGATATAAGAGTCTTACGATTAGTTTGGAACTATGCTATCATTACTGGTTTTGTGGTAAATAAGAATGAGGGGGCTTAACCATCACTGTAAGTGGGGCAAGACTGTCCCCTATAAAATAGAAGTCCTGGCTGAATCCAGCACCAAATACGGAGTTGTAAATGGGGATGGCGTTGTTGATAACAAGGATTTGGTATTGTTTAAGCGGTATTTTGCTAACATAATCAGTTCCTTTAATAATACTCAGGCTGCCGATATAAATGGCGATAGTGTTGTTGATAATAATAAGGACTTGTTATTAGTAAAAAGATACTTCGCCAATGTAATAACTGTTTTCCCAGCTCAGAGCTAAACCTAGGTACTAGTATTTTGAATTTATTTCGATTTAGCGTTAAAGAGAGGGAGAGGAAATTGGCTAATAAGATGCAAAAAAGCATACCTGTTTGTCTTTAATTTAATTATTGATGTATTATTATAAATACGTATATCGTTATTCCATTTTCAAAGACCCATCATAGAAAATAATTAATTTTCCTTTTTGTAATACCGACCGGATAGTTGCAGCAACACTTACAATTGTGCCTGAGCAATCAGGCAAATCACATAGCTTATGAAATACACAATCTGCTGCTGGGTATCTTTCGCTGTGACCATAATTTGATGATGCATTAAAAACTACAGGAAATGCTGGCAAGGGCAGTCGAAACGTCACCCAGTAGTTATTTAAAAAAGGAGGTTAAGTAATGGGTTTTGTAAAAACGCCGCAAGAACTATCAGTAGCTTTGGGGGGGGACGGCGTGGGCGGTCCTAATCGCTTTTACCACGCTGAGGTTTACACTATTCTGTATGAAACGAAGCCGGAAATAATTGAGCGGGTCCTGCCCCCTGGTCTCAAGCCGTATGAGAAGCCCTATGTACTCTTTGCTTTCAGAGACTTCAGGCATATCAATTTTGATGTCCCCTATCAGGAACCAGCATTGGTTATTCCGGCTGTTAATAAGGGCAGGCTGGGGTTTTATGCCATCGCCATGACACTTTCCACTGATATCGCTGCTTTCTCCGGGCGAGAGAGGGCAGGCTACCCCAAAAAGTGCGGTATTATCAGGAAAAAGAGGGAGGGCACCCAGTTTACCGGCTCGTGTGAGCGGCATGGGATCCGGTACGCCACTATGCATGTCGACCTGAATGGGAAGACCAATGAGCTATACTTTAAGGAAGAGATGAAGAAATTGTTCACGCCGCCCGACCCCAACCATCCAACGCATGGCAATCATACCATTAACTACAACTATATGGCGCATTACGGGGTATGGGGAAAGCTGATGAATTCGGATGAGAAGGCGCAATTGACCGTCCACTGGAAAGAGACCATTCCGCTGGAGGAGACGGTATATGGAACCGGCAGCATCGACTATGTGTGGTCGGACTATGACCCCTGGGCGGAACTGGAAGTGGTCAAAGTGATTGGCGCGCAACTCACGACTTCTGAGAGCATGCTGGTGGAACTGGAAGTGGCCGAGGAAATACCTATCAAGGAATACGCCCCCTATCTGTTTAATAAGTGGGATGCCTATGCACCTTATCAAGAGCGGAATTGGGATTTCAAAAAGCATGAAGGCGAAGTGCTCTAAGCGTAGATTACCTGCTTACGTTGAGTCTATCCCGAAACTGGTGTAGAGTCCCAAGTAAATATGGCATAAATTTTTGAGGGGGAAGATATAATTAAACCCTGACAATTATGGGAGGATATCAGCGTGCAAGTAAAGATAACCGCCTTAAAAGCAGCGTTTCCGCATACAATTCCAGTTCTGACGGGATTTTTATTTTTGGGATTCGCCTTCGGCATACTAATGAACAGCAAAGGTTATTCGGTGGGATGGTCAGTTTTAATGAGTCTAGCTATTTATGCCGGTTCGATGCAGTTTGTCGCCGTCAGCCTCTTAGGCTCAGCCTTTAACCCGCTTAATGCCTTTATCATGACCTTGATAATCAATGCGCGCCATCTGTTTTATGGAGTAGCCATGATTCAGAAGTTCGGCCTGGTCGGGAAAATAAAGCCCTATTTGATTTTTGGCTTGGTTGATGAGACTTTCTCCATACTCTGCTCAACTGAACCCCCACCCGAGGTAGACCAAGGCTGGTTTATGTTTTTCGTGACTCTGCTTCATCATATTTATTGGGTGACCGGATCGGCTTTGGGAGGAATACTGGGCACAGTGGTTTCCTTCAACACCAAAGGTATCGATTTTGTTATGACTGCTTTATTTGTGGTCATATTTATTAACCAGTGGAAAACCCAGGAAGAGCACAGCCCGGCCTTAATTGGGATTGCAGCGTCGATCCTGAGCCTGTTGTGCTTTGGTCCGGCTAACTTCATTATTCCAGCCATGATATTGATTATTGGGGTACTTACTCTGGTAAGACGAACCATCCAGAAGGGAGTAGAGCTATGATTCTGACCGGAACCCAGTCCTTAATTTTAATAGCGGTAATTACCCTGGGAACGGTACTTACCCGAGCTCTACCTTTTATGCTGTTTCCACCTGATCAGGAAACTCCTCCTTATATAGTCTATCTGGGCCAGGTACTGCCATTTGCGGCTATCGGGTTGCTGATAGTTTATTGCTTGAAAAATATATCGTTGATAGCTGCACCCTATGGAATTCCCGAGGGTATTGCCATCGGGTGCATTCTGCTGCTGCATCAGTGGAAAAATAATTCCCTGCTGAGTATTGGCGGGGGAACTATAATTTATATGCTTTTGGTACAATTTGTATTTGGATGATGGGATGAGCAGCAAGTAAACAAATGTTTACCCAGCTTTATTTAGGTTGCCCCCTTTGGTAAATGGCTACTTCAGTTGCATAAGAGTAAGACCGACCAGACACAGGACCACCCCGGTTATGTTTTGCGGGCTTAAATGGTCTTGATAAAAGATTAATCCCACCAAGACCAAGAGAGCAGTTACCATCACATTAGAAACCCCGGCGGCCAGGCTAATTTGCCAGCCGGCCCGATAGGCTAACAGAAACCCGGCCTCCAAGCCAATAATTGCAAAGCCCAGGGCAATACTGGCCCAGTTAACCTGTTTAAAGGCAGCCAGGGTTCCGGCCTGGCCAGGCATGAAGGGCAAGAACAGGATACAGGCCACGGCGGCGGTTAAATAGGTAACTATTAAAGAAACCATGGGATTAACATTTCCCGGTATAGATTTTTGGAAAACATGGTATAGAATGTTGGATAAAACAGTTAGCCCGATTCCGAAATAGAAATTCATTAGTTGTCCTCCAGTTTTAAGTTAGTGTGTTTATGCTAGTTTAAGACGCCGTATTTCCTACCGCCACATAATTACCATCACTCAGGGGCTTTTCGTAAACCACCCAGGTATCACTTAGGAAGTCATGCGCACAACGCTTCTCAGCATTGAACCAGCATACCAAATAACCCAGGTTAAGCCCCATCAGTTGCGATAAACTGCGGGCTACAAACTCCCGAAAGATTACGGTCAGCCAACTCAAGGGCTGCCCGCTTTGCTGTACTACCTTAATACCGACGATCATTTTGCCCAGAGTTTGCTGGAAGTGACCGGTCATCAGGATGAAATAGGCAGCACCTATAAGACCCAGGAATAAAATGTTAGAGTTGAACAGCTGGTGGATAAATGATGCCGGGTTTACATGGGGAAATAGGTTATTCCAGATGATTGCGTTTAAAACGTTGATTACAAAGAGATCAATTAAAAATGCCCATAGACGTATAAAGAAGCCGGCGGCTCGATACTTAACCGGCTTAGGGCCAGCTGGTTGGAAATCACTGCCCTGCTCCTCGGCAGCTATATTTTCACCATATTCAGTCATGGAATTAAGCCTCCTTAATTATCCGGTTTAGTTAGCGATATACATAAGTTGAGGTGATAGGACCTGATCGACTTGTTGCTTCAGCCCGAGCAAATTGAAAGCTGGTGCATGCATGGAGGTAAACCAGCTTAGGAAATCCGGGCCGGGATTTTCAAACAGCAGGACCTGGGGGTCAGTGGTATTGACCAGGGCAGCGGCACCGCTAATAGCCTGATCCAGATTGCCCAGTTCGTCAACTAATCCCAGACTCTGGGCCTGGGCTCCGGAATAGATGCGCCCGTCGGCCAACTGCAGGACTTGGTTGCGCTCCATTTTCCGGCCCTGCGCGACGATGTCCACGAAGTAGCCATAACTTTCATCCACTAAGCCCTGGGTAATAGCCTTTTCCTGATCAGTTATAGGCCGCATGGGGTTTAATAGATCCTTTTGGGAACCGCTTTTGAAGGTTACATCTTTCACCCCGATTTTATCAGCCAACTCCTGATAGTTATAGGTTCGAATAATGACCCCAATTGAGCCGGTGAGCGTATTCCGGTTAGCGTATATCTTATCGGCTGCCATTGATACATAATAACCACCGGAGGCCGCTTCCTGCCCCATGTATACCACTAGAGGTTTTTTATATTGAGCTTTCAATTCCATCAGGCGGTTATAAATCTCATCGCTTTCGTAAACCCCGCCCCCTGGTGAGTTAACCTGCATAATTATACCTTTTATATCCTCCCGGGAAAAGGCGGCTTCCAGCTGTTGGAGGAATGCCTGATGATTGTAGCTGCCGGTGACCGGACTATTGGCTGAGGTTTCCATTAGCACTCCTTCGAGTTTAAGCAAGGCCAAAGTTTGACCCTTGCCTTCCCGGTAGATTTGGACTGGCGGATTTTCAATCCCATTAAGGTAACTCAAATAACTACTTCCTGCATACTCATTTGGTTTAGCTTGGGAAGAACTGCCGATCCATACTACGGCGAGGACTGCAAATATGGCCAGGGCCCACCATCTTTTTTTGTTCATAACAAATTACTCCTCATTTCTAAATTTAACTATAATTCCGGTCTATTTAGAGCTGTAAAAAATTTATGTAGTTCCGCTTTTTTAGCATCAGGCAATTGATGCCATCTTATACCCTGGATAGCCCCCTCCAGTGCATAAAGGTTATTGCAGCAAGCATCATTAGCAATAACTCTAATCCTCACGAAGGCATCCTTACTTCCGATATTCTGCAATTGCTCACCACTTTCTATGCCGGCCTTAATTAGGCGGTCTTCCAGCACTGGCCCAATATTTAGCATTTTACTCAATTTCATTAGCTTAACTCCTTCCAAGTCACGACTTAAAATATTGGTCGAGAGATTATTGGTCAAAACTCGATAATATATTTCATTGCCATAAATTTAGTAGATACAGCTACCCTATTATTTTCAGTAATTTGCCTATTAACCACATAAATACTGTACCATAAAATAATCCTAGAAATAATGTTACTTTGAAGGTAAGATTTATTTATATCATAGTGGTGCAGATAAATACCCCCCGGGGTGAAACCAGCAATGGATTAATTTAGATGAGTGAGGTATGTGATTTTGAGTAAAGCGGATGCGATTTTTATCGCCATGTGTAAGGATATTCTTAATAGCGGTTTTTCATCACAGGGTGAAGAGGTCAGGGCTAAGTGGGAGGATGGGGTTCCCGCTCATACCATAAAAAAGTTCGGGGTTATTAATAGATATGATTTGACTGAAGAGTTTCCCATCCTTACTTTAAGACCAACTAATTTAAAGGCCGCCATTGATGAAATGTTATGGATATGGCAGAGAAAATCCAATAATATCAAGGAGCTAAATAGTCATATTTGGGATAGTTGGGCTAATGAAGACGGCTCGATTGGTAAAGCCTATGGATATCAGCTGGGGATTAAGCATAAGTATCCGGAGGGATATTTTGATCAGGTTGACCGGGTTTTATTTGATTTACAGCATAACCCCTACAGCCGGCGCATTATGGTCAATATGTATAATCATGATGATTTAAATGAGATGAACTTATATCCGTGCGCCTATAGTATGACCTTCAATGTTACGGGCCGGAAACTAAATGCCATACTTAATCAACGCTCTCAGGATATTTTAGTAGCCAACAATTGGAACGTATGCCAGTATGCAATTCTGGTACACATGCTGGCCCAGGTCAGTAATCTGGAAGCGGGAGAACTGGTTCACGTTATAGCCGACGCCCATATATATGACAGACACATACCTATCGTGGCGGATCTTATTCAGCGAACCGCCTACAGAGCGCCTAAACTGTGGATTAACCCAGACCAAAAAGATTTTTATAAGTTTACGGTCGAAGACTTTGTTTTAGAGGATTATCGCAGTGGGGCTCCGATTGTAAATATTCCGGTGGCGGTATAAGGGGGAGTAGCAAATGCAGGCGATTGTAGCGGTTGATTTGAATTGGGGAATAGGCTGTGGCGGCAAATTACTGGACCTAATCCCCGCCGACATGAAGTTTTTCAAGGAGACCACCCTGGGCAAGGTGGTAGTAATGGGCCGAGCCACCTTTGAGTCCTTGCCGAACCAGGCACCCTTAAAAGGCCGAACCAATATTGTTCTCACTAGCACCGGGGAATTTGGTGATAAGGACGTAATAATATGCCGTTCTTTGGACGAACTATTTAAAGAATTGGCGCAGTATCCCTCCGAGGATGTATTCGTTATTGGCGGAGAGCAAGTATACCGGGAGCTATTGCCATATTGTTCGGAAGCTTTGGTTACTAAGCTGGAGAATACCTATGTGGCTGACAAGCACTTCATTAACCTGGACCAAGAGGAAGCCTGGATACTAGAGGATAAAGGCGAGTCCCAAAGCCATAATGGCGTTTACTACCGCTTCATGAAGTATCTAAATGGTCATCTTGTTCATCCGGAAATGAAAACTGAGCCATAATATAATTGGGGTTATACTAGCCATATCTTTGGCAAGGAATTGAATATATGCATGCAGGGTGGGTAGTCCATTTGGGACTACCCACTATTTTTTTGCTACCTACTAATCCTAGGACCTTAATAATAAATTAAGAATCTTCTCCAAAAAACGGGGCTTACTTTAAAAACTGTAATTATATTCAACTATACATACATATGTTGATATGATATATATAGATAGGCATATATATATAACGATATAATATAAACGCTTAGAGAGTCTTTTGGTTATAACTCTTAGATAATAAACCCAAAGCGGGACCTGTTTTAAACATATAGCCTGGGAAACAGAGTGTGCTGTTCTTCATATAAGGAAAAATAAATGATGTCAGGGGGTGATGTAATGAAAAGTAAAAGTATAACCAAACGACTGGTAAAACCCCAGCCCTCTCCGTTAATGAGCGAAGCTATTCGGGGCATAATCCAACAATGGGAACAACAAGACCGGATGAGAAAAGATAACAAAGCAGCTTCTAATGGAAATCAGGACACCAAGTCGATGCCTTAAAACAGATATCTAATGCGGTAGCGGAACTTATATTACGCAACCTGCAGATATGGAAGCCTAGGTGAAAAATTAAGAAGCGAGGTGAATGAGTACAGACCTAAAACCAAAGTTAAATTTCCTAACCTAGAGTAGTAAAAGTTCAAGCCAAAATGAATACAATGAATTTGTTAGGGAGGATTTATTATGGGTAATGATGTATTGGCACTAATTATTCTAGCCGTAGTGGTCTTGTTCTATGTGACTGAGTGGCTACCCATTGCGGTCACAACCATGGCGGGTTGTCTAGCACTGTCCTGGCTGCAGATAGCCAAATTAAGTGTGACTTTTTCGGGATTTGCCTCGGATACCCTATGGCTGGTTATTGGTATGGTTATGGTGGGTGCGGCCTTGTTTGAAACGGGCTTGGCTGATGAAATGGGCCGGTCAATTATTAAATTCATCGGTGCCTCTGAAAGCAGAATAATAATGATTGTTTATCCCATCGCTATGATTATGTCAGCTTTTCTCAATAACACTTCAACTACAGCCACTTTCACCCCAATTATTCAAGCAGTTTCG
>CAZYJA010000123.1:0-8147 GCA_964647245.1 uncultured Syntrophomonas sp.
AGAAATAGTGATAGAAAGCAGCATCAGAGGAAAGGCTACCTTCATGTAACTCCAGAAGCTTATGGGGTGACCTTGGCGTTCCGCCATACCTATCACTATTACATTAGCTGAGGCGCCTACAATAGTACCGTTTCCGCCCAGACAGGCTCCTAATGATAAAGCCCACCATAAAGGGGTAATAGACATATGACTTATTGTTCCGATTTCCTTTATCAATGGTATAAAGGTAGCTACAAACGGAATGTTATCTACAAAAGCAGATGCTATGGCGGAGAACCACAGAACTAGTATAGTAGTTGCGGTCAAGTTGCCATTAGTAAGGGCTACTGCCTCTCGTGCCATGCTTTCAATAATGCCTACCTTTTCTAGTCCTC
This sequence comes from uncultured Syntrophomonas sp., assembly GCA_964647245.1. Classification (GTDB taxonomy): domain Bacteria; phylum Bacillota; class Syntrophomonadia; order Syntrophomonadales; family Syntrophomonadaceae; genus PHAA01. Next base: position 375 of record CAZYJA010000123.1, read on the forward strand.
CCACCAGTATAAACAAACCGATGAAGAAAAACAGGGTGGACCATTCTACCGTATGCAGAATCTCTTCCGGGTCTTCTCTGGTTAAGATTAGCAACAAGGCTGCCCCGGCTAAGGCAATAGTAGCCGATTCCAAACCCAGGCTTTGATGGAGAACAAAGCCCATAATCACCACGCTAATAACGCTTAGTGACTTCTTCAGTATAATAGTATCTTTTATAAAATCACCAGGATTCATCGCTCGTATTGCAGCTATATTCTCTTCGCTGGTATCAAGCTGATCTTTGTATATATGCTTGAGAATTAAAATCGTAACGATGAATATTACAAGAATAATTGGGGTCAAATTATATACGAAGTCCATAAATCCAAAACCAACGGCGCTGCCTATCATAATGTTAGGCGGATCACCTATCAGGGTTGCAGTTCCTCCTATATTCGAGGCCATAATCTCGCTAATAAAAAACGGTACCGGGTTTATTTCTAAGGCTTTACAGATGGAGATAGTCACTGGGACTATCAACAGTACGGTAGTTACATTATCTAGTAAAGCTGATGCTAACGCGGTGACTATACTGAGAGCTATAAGTATTTTTACCGGCTCTCCCCCAGAACGATGAGCCGCTTTAATAGCCATATATTCAAATATGCCACTTTTACGGGTAATGCCAACTATAATCATCATTCCTGTCAATAATCCGATGGTGTTGAAATCTATATAACTGATAGCTTCGTGTTGAACTAGTACTCCTAATACTAGTAGCAAGGTGGCGCCAAATAACGCTATGATAGTACGATGAATTTTTTCGGATATAATAATTCCGTATACTACCACAAAAAGTATACCTACTAACCATACCTGCCAGTCCATTAATTATTCCTTCTTTCAAATAAAATTCTAATTTATTACCTAAAATCTAACCGCAATATCCTCACCGACAAATTGGCGGCATGTCATTTTATATGCAAATATCGTGCCAAGGCAAGAAATCGATCTTGACCAAGGCCATGATCAATTAAGACAGAATAAATTCCTTTCATCCGGGCGTGACTATCGTTATATGTGGAGTGGAAGCATGTTTGCAGCCTTAGCCCACTATGATTACTGGAATGATCAGGTGCGCCGCTTCATTTTGGTGGATAGCAATGCCGATCTTCTGGTTTATGGTATGGGAGCATACAATCTCCTGTAAATAGCCTGTAGCTTGTAAGGTGGAAGGCTATTGCGATATCATGGCCGATATCTGCCAAGCTTTGTTAATTAACGTAAAACCCATAGCATTTTTTCATCTTACTTCCCTACAATTCGTCATACTTCAAATTTTAGACAACTCAAAACTAAATCTGTCTCCTTTGCTATGCAATAGTGAATAATATTATGCATTAGTGCATAACCGTATAGATTTAGATAATAGGCCAATCTTTTGTCATGCCTAGAATATCCATGCATAAATGCATAATTTATAGATTTAATTATCAACAAAACTTTTAACATCATAAACATTGTTCATAAAATTGGCGGCCCCAGAACAACTTTACTACCATGTTGATTTATTGGCATTGTTATTGCAACTACTAATTTCAAGATCCTTTTAGTTTAGATCAGTAGTTTGAATTTTCAAGAAAGGAGGTGGGTAAAACGGATTTTTTAATAATAATTAGTTTAGTAGTTGGGATACTGGCAGGACTATGGACTGTAGGAGCTGCCTCAGCTGGTCTCATAATCTTCGCAGGTTTTATGGCATGGTCTACTTTTTTTGCATCCGGGGGGAAACTTTCCGGACTTAAGACTACCTTAATAACTAACCTGAGTGGCGTAATGTGGGCCTTTATTATTCTCGAATTATCGAAGTTATTTGGTCCTATTATTGGGCAGCTACCGGGACTGGGTGTTGCCGTGGTAATAGGAGCTACAGCTATGTGCCTGCAATCGAAATTTTCATTATTAGCATTTATACCTGGTACTTTTATCGGATGTGCAACGTATTTTGGAACTAATTTCGATTTGAAGGGTACCATAATCGCACTTATTTTCGGTGCTGTTTTAGGTTATATTTCCGAAACGATTTCTATTAAGTTGAGCAAATCAGAAGAAGCAGCAAAAGAAAATGTGCCCGAAAGTATCTGAGTATTAAGAAATTCATTTAGGTAGCACATTAAAGCAAGATTGGTAAATTAATAAAACCTAGTAATAAGGTTATAATACCTCAAAAGGAAATTATTAAATAAAAGGAGTGAACTATGTGTTAGATTTCATTATTAAGAACGGTAAAGTTGTTAGTCCTGAAGGTACTATTGAGACTGCCATCGCAGTTAAAGACGGCAAAATTATCGCTATGGGGGAAGCAGCACTCCTGCCATCTGCAGAGAGAGTAATTGATGCTAAAGGCAATTATGTTATTCCAGGAGCAATTGACGCCCATGTTCACGTAGGCTGGCCTGATTGGCCGATTGACGAAGCCTATCAGAAGGATACCGAAGCAGCAGCTTTCGGAGGTGTGACCACTGTTATCGATCGGGTCACCATGCCGCCTGGCTCATTAGTAGAGCAGATATTTGGCCCAGGGGGCAGAAAAGATTCCCTCGAAAATAATTCTTATGTAGATGTGGCCTTGCAGGCATGCCTTTTGACGGATGAGCATATCGAAGAGATCCCGGCCCTGTTAAAAGAAGGAATATCCGGTTTTAAGTTCTATATTCCTTACAAAGGAACGGAAGCAGTTCCCCCTATGGTGGGTATAGATGACGGGATAATCTATTTCGGCTTTAAGAAGATCGCCGAAGCTGGCTACCCGGCTTTTGCTCAGATTCACTCTGAAAATATAGAATACTTCTTCAAATTTAAAGAAAAAGCCCTGGCAGACCCCAAGCTTAAAGACACCATTCCCTGGGCCGACACCCGTCCCAATTTTGTGGAAATTGAGCCCCTGATCAGATGTGGATATCTGGCCAAAGAAACAGGATGCCCCTTGTACGTAGTGCACATGAGTACCGCGGAAGGCCCGGAAGTGGCAGCCCGACTGAGAGGCGAGGGCGTCGACATAACAGTTGAGACATGTCCGCAATATATGACTCTGGATAAATATAGCGCTGATAGGATTCTATCCAAAGTTAATCCGCCTATCAGAACCAAAGAAGACCAGGAAGGACTGTGGGAAGGCATCAGAAAAGGCCTGGTTACCAACCTGGGTTCCGATCATGCCCCCTGTGCTCTCAAGCATAAAACTGAGTTCTGGTCTGCAGTCGTAGGCATGGCCGGAATTGAACTAATGCTACCGGTAATGTTGAGTGAAGGTGTTAATAAAGGCAAAATTACCCTGGAGAAACTGGTGGAAATTACCTGCTATAACAATGCGAAAAGATTCGGGTTATTAGGACGCAAGGGTGCCCTCACCGTTGGTGCCGATGCTGACATAGTAATCGTCGATCTCGACAAAGAGGTCAAAGTAAGCGCCAACGACCTGCACAGTATTTCAGACTTTACCCCATATGAGGGTTGGAATATTAAAGGCTGGCCGGTTATGACCATGGTCAGAGGCAAAGTGGTTGTGGAAGATGGTAAACTCACTGCCAATCCTGGTTATGGGAAATATGTCCCTACCATCGCATAATTATCCTCGTCATCTCCATTAATTAGAAGGTTCGTGAGGTGACGCCTCTGTAAAACCTTATCAGCTCTGAGAGCAAATTGGTTTTGGGTTGCCCCCTCAGCCCGATAACCAATGCCTCAGGGCCGGTAAGGAAGTAAATTAAAGTATGAAAAGAGGTGTTAAAAAGAATGCGAATAGGAGTAGCCCAAATTGATAGCATTTTCAATGACAAAGCCACCAATTTAAATAAATGTGAACAGTTCATTAAGCAGGCACGACAGAAATATGTTGATTTGTTGGTATTCCCGGAGTGTACGTTAAACGGCTACGTATTTAACAGTTTTGATGAGGCATATGAAGCCGCGGACGTTATCCCTGGTGATCTTACGGATTCATTAATATTACTGTGTAGAGAATATCAGATAACGGCCGTCTTTGGCCTGCTGGAAAAAGAAAACGGACTGCTATATAACACGGCCCTTTTGATAACACCGGAAGGTATAGCCGGTAAGTACCGAAAGACGCATCTATTATATTTGGGAGTAGATCGATACACTACCCCGGGTGATGATATTCCAGTATTTAATCTCCCCCAGGCGCGGGTAGCTTTACTGGTTTGTTATGATCTGCGCTCCCCCGAGGCTGCCCGGGTGGCGGCATTGAAGGGGGCGCAGATAATTTTAAGCCCTACCAACCTACCCAAGGGGGCCAAAGCGTATGCGAATTTTATCAACCAAACCCGTGCTTGTGAAAATCGGGTATTTTTGGTTAGCGCTGACCGGGTAGGAATGGAAAGAGGGGTTCAATTTATAGGCAAGAGTCAAATAATCAGCATTGGGGGCCAGGTATTAGCCGAGGCTTCCATCGACAAAGAAGAGTTGATATACGCCGATATATTGCCCAACCAGGCCGATACGAAGCATATCGTCAACATCCCGGGGGAATACGAATTTGACGTATTCGGTGATCGCCAGCCAAGTTTATATAACGTTATGGTTAAATAAAAATTATTGGGTTTAATAAAATATTTGCTTTTAATATATACTCAGCACGGGTGTCGGGATTCCGATCCGTGCTGAGTGTTTATATCCATGAATAAGGTGAATCAGTTGTACTCAACCTATAAAGTAATGAGTACGCTGCTACCTGGGGTTGCCGTACATTCCGGTGAAGAATCTGCTGGGCTCCAGAGAATAACTCAACTTTATATTTTAATGATATAATGACTATTAGGAAGCTGCTTTTATCCAAAGGCCATATTTTTGATTAGGATGTGGGAGGGGTTATGGATGCTTCAGATTTTTGACGATGTTGGGAATATCTCAAACAAGGAATATGAAACCTTACTCCTGGACTTTAAAACCATTTTTGAAGAAAGTTTTGATACAATTTACGTCACGGACGGAGATGGCAATACGCTTCGGGTTAGTTCTTCGGGTCAACATATATTTGGGTGCAAGCCCGAGGAACTTATTGGTAAAAATGTATATGAACTCGAGACAAAGGGGATATTTCGACCTTCTTCAACTCGGTTGGCAATAGAGAAGCGCAAGAAAATTCAAACTCTTCAACAAACGGCTTCGGGCAGAAAGTTGTATGTTATAACAGTCCCGATAATTGAGGATGGTAATATTACCAGGATTATCAACATTTCCAAGGATATAACTGATACCGTAATGCTGGAACAGGAACTGGCTCAAACCAAAAAATTACTAATGAAAAGTATCACCGAAAAAGAACATTATGATGAAAAGAAACTAGTTTATTCCAGCAAGAAAATAGAGGATTTATCAGAATATGTTCAGAGGGTGGCAGGGTTTGATAGTACAGTATTAATCCTAGGTGAATCAGGTGTCGGTAAAGAAGTCGTCGCCCGTATGCTTCATGATTTCAGTCAGCGCTTGAACGGCCCTTTCATAAAAATAAATTGTGGCGCAATTCCTGACAATTTGCTGGAAAGCGAACTCTTTGGTTATGAAAAGGGCGCCTTTACCGGCGCTGTTAAAAGCAAGCCCGGTTTATTTCAAGAAGCAAATGAAGGAACTCTTTTTCTAGATGAAATTGGAGACCTGCCTTTACAACTGCAGGTAAAATTACTGCGAGTTATTCAGGAAAGGGAATGTATTAGAATTGGCGGAACGAAGCCGATTATGATAGATGTCAGAATTATTGCGGCAACCAATAGAGATCTTGAAGAAATGGTATGCGAAGGCCTTTTCCGAAAAGATTTGTATTATAGACTCAATATTGTTCCAGTAAACATACCGCCTCTCAGGGAGCGGCCTGAGGATATTGTAACCTTAACTCGATATTTTCTAATTAAATATAATCAAAAATTTAAGAGAAACATTACAATACCTAAGGAAGTTATGGATACCTTAGTTGTTTATAACTGGCCGGGTAATGTTCGGGAACTGGAAAATCTGGTGGAAAGATTGGTGATAACCTCAAGAAACGAGCTGGTAACGATCGATGACTTACCGAAAAAAATATTAATTAGTGATCTCGGAGTAACAAATACAATTCAAATTAACACAATTATCCCCCTTCACCAGGCTCTATTGGAAGTGGAAGAAAAAATGATAGATTTAGCTTTAAAAAAGTATCGTACTACCACTGCGGCAGCAAAGGTACTGGGTGTAAGTCAAGCTACCATTAGTCGTAAAAGAAGATCTGGTCGTCAAGCGGAAGAAAAATGAATATTTCCCCAATTAATTGAACAGCCCAAAGATTCCAGCGAATAACCAGTACCTATGTTACCGCCATTTTAGATGGTGCCCATAATGTGCACCATCTAAAATGGCGGAATTATTACCTTATGGTCATTTAATATTGCTTATAGCAAGCCAGTATTTCTCCGTAGTCCTTCTAAGGTAAGAGTCTTGCATAACTCCAAAAATGTTAGATTTTCATGCCAATTATCTTTACTACTGCCGTTGACTAGACAGATATTTTTTATCATCAGGCTAATCAAAATACGATGATCTAAGCTTCAACTTGCTTGAATCAATAGCCTCGGAACTGGTATCAATTATTCCAGGTTCCTCAGCTTTCTGGATTAATTTGCAGTGTAATTCCTTTAGAATCCAGTTTTCGTTAATAATTTTAAGAAACGGCTTATGGTCGCTTCGCTTGGAACACAGCCCAAGACCTCAAAACCGCAGTTATATCTGAATACTGGATCTGATTTTAGTCTTCTAACCAGTGCCGCAGCAATAGGTATCTGTTCCAGCTTGGCTGCGTTAACTGCTCTAAATTTGTTTTGGCTATCATAGCCATCAGGGTATTCTTAACTATTTCTCCCACTATGGAACCCGGGAGACCCCCTCCCTGGTAGGGAGTCTCCCCCAGTTCACATAGATGCCGCGTGGAAGTTATAATTGAAAATTGCCAACTAGCTACCGTTGCAGAGCGTAGGAGCAAGCAGCATTGCATTCCATATCCTTGTATGTGCGTATTCATCTCCAAGGATTGAGGTCAACAAATAACGGATTTCGGGGTTTGGAGCACATCCTGCTAGCTGTGCATATCGCCTAATTGCCTCTAATTCACCTCTGATAGCTGCTCTCACATCTGCCTCAAAGTTACCAGTCGCAGGTGGGCAATCTGGAGGACATGATATTGGAGGTGGACAGATGCCTAAGAGAGAAGCCTGTAGTCGTGCATGTCCATATTCGTCTCCTACAATACTCGTGATGAGTTCGCGTAGAACATCTGTTGGAGCCTCATTAGCTATCTGAGCGTAAAATCCAGCATCGCAAATCTCATCCTGGATTGATTCTTCCAGCATTTCACGGTAATTGGCACATTGGGGACATCGACATGTCAATTTAAGTTTTTCCGATTTATGGTGAGACATAAAAACACTCCCTTTCTTATATTTTGTTTTGCTTCAAGTGGTGTACCTCTCACAATTTTTAGTTCTTTGAGAATTATCGTTACCTGTGTCATCAACAACGCAAAGAACCGTTTCTCATCTCCAATAATGCTGGTAATCATGGCAGTAAGGGTCGGATCGCCTATATCATCGGCTATTTCTGCCATTAGACCCATACCTTTAATATCATAATTGATAATCTGCTCGAATTTGGAGATAAGAGCTCATAGATTCACCTCCTTGGTTCAATATATGTGCATATTGCGAGATCTAACGGTCGGTTTTGCGAAGCAAAACGGCCGCAATGCG
>CAZYJA010000124.1:0-1479 GCA_964647245.1 uncultured Syntrophomonas sp.
GAAGAACTGTTAAATCTGCTCAACTAAACGTTTTCTATTTAATGGCATGTAGTGGCCATGGGGGAGTTGAATCCCTCCAGCAACTATTAAAATTAATCATTCTTCCCATCGTAAATTAATCCGTCTGGGCAAAAAATATGGTATGATTTGTAAAAGGCTGAAGTTGTCCAGTTTATTGTATTAATTTATTAAATGGGGGGATGGAAATGCAAAAAGTTTTTAAGGCAGTTATGGTCATGCTGTTGATTGGCATGATGGCATTGCCGGCACTGGCTGCACCGACAAGTACAAGTCCCGATGCAGTGCGTAAAATCGTGGTTTTCCAGGCGGGAACCACTAAGGCGGAACAAACCAAAGTTTTAGCCCAGGGGGGTATTCAAGCTCTAAAGAAGTTAGGCTTGGTTAATGCAGCCGTAGTTACCGTAAATCCAGCTAATGAAGCCTGGCTCAAGCAACAGCCGGAAATTGTCCGCCTGGAAAACGATGCTCTGATTTACACTCAAGATGCTGGCAAATCAGTTCCTACAGCCTTTATTGAGACTCTTCCCTGGGGTGTTGACCGGATCGATGCTGACCTGGTATGGGATCAGGACCAGGATGGTATCCAGAATGAAATGGCGGCCGCTGGTCAGGGGATAAAGGTCGCACTCCTTGATTCGGGGATTAACCTGCGGCATCCGGATCTCCGTGATAATATTTGCGGAGGATATAATGCTATCGATGCTCGCAAGGATCCTGTTGATACCTTCGGTCATGGCACCCATGTAGCCGGTATTATTGCTGGCATAAAAAATGAAATCGGAGTAATTGGGGTGGCACCCGAGGCTAGTCTATATGCGGTGAAGGTCCTGGATATTAATTCAGGTTATGTATCAGATGTGATTGAGGGACTACAATGGTGCATAGATAATGAGATGCAGGTAGTTAATATGAGTGTAGGACTACCCGAAGATATCGATGTATTTCATGAGGCCATAGTTGCCGCTAACGAGCAGGGAATTGTGTTGGTAGCTGCCTCAGGAAACTATGGGGCGGGAGACACGATTATATATCCAGCCAAGTATGCGGAAGTCATAGCTGTGGGGGCAACTGATTATTATGATCAGGTTCCCTACTGGAGCAGCCAGGGACCTGAAATTGAAATAACAGCTCCCGGAATGGAGATTTATTCGACTTACCTCGGAGTTGCTTATCGAGACCTAATCGGCACATCCATGGCCTGCCCGCATGTTTCAGGCACAGCCGCCCTGGTGCTGGCTGCTGGCATCAGTGATAGTAATGGCAACGGCCGGGTTAACGATGAGGTTCGGGAGCGGTTGCTCTCCACTGCCACTGATCTGGGAACTTCAGGTTGGGATACCAGTTCCGGTGCCGGATTAGTAAATGCAGTTCGAGCAACCGGTATGATACCCTAAAAACATAAAATCCAAGGCTTTGCACTCCGGTATGGAATGCAAAGCCTTTTCTTTCTGGCCAGTA
>CAZYJA010000124.1:1489-8110 GCA_964647245.1 uncultured Syntrophomonas sp.
GTGGACTTTCGTTTTAAACAATTCTGTGCGTACGGCGCCAGATCCCCTGGCTTTCAGCGTTTTTGATCAGGTCGTCTCTAAAAACAGGATGGGCCAGATTAATTAGACCCTCAGCCCGCTGCCAGACTGACCTGCCCTTCATCTCGAATATTCCGTATTCGGTGACAATATATTGAGCAACAGAGCGAGGATCGGTGACAATGGCACCCTGGGTCAGGGTTGGGACAATTCTGGACCGCCTGGTGCCGTCCTTGTCAATATTACAGGAGGGCAGGCAAACAATTGATTTCCCACCTCTGGATTCATAGCCAGCAATAACAAAATCCAATTGGCCACCAGTGCCGCTGATGATCCTGGTTCCGTTGGATTCTGCGCAAACCTGACCATATAGGTCTACCTCGATAGCATTATTGATGGTAATTAGTTTATCATTCATTGAAGCAATGGCTGGTTTATTGGTGTAGTCAACTGGAAAACTTGCACATTGGGGATTATCGTCAATGAAATCATAAAGTTTTTGGGTACCCAGGGCAAAGGCATATACCATTTTGCCCGGATTTATATTTTTCTTAAGATTGGTGAGCTTGCCTGCCTCATGCATTTCAATATAGGCATCGACCAACATTTCGGTATGACAACCCAAATTTTTCAGGTCGGATTCAGCGATCATCTTGCCAACCGCATTAGGCATGCCCCCAATTCCTAGTTGAACACAGCAGTCATCACTCATCTCCTGGATGATAAATTGGGCCGCTGTCTTATCCACCTCAGATGAAGATGAAATAGGTAATTGTATCAGGGGCGGATTATTACCTACCACAATGTAGTCTACGGCAGAGATATGTACGCCTTCTTCCTGCCCTCCCAAACACCGCGGCATTTTTTCGTTAATTTCTACAATTACAGTTTTGGCGCGGTCACATATAGCCTTGCAGTGGGAATTTTGCGGGCCAAAATTAAAGTAGCCATGTCTATCCATGGGGCCCACCTGCAACATGGCCACATCAATAGGTTCTATATGTTCTCGCACATAACGGGGCAACTCCGAATACCTGATGGAAGAATAATACACTGGCCTTTGAGTACCGGCGCTTAGGCGGTCCAAACCTGATAAATGCCAGCTATGCCATATGAATGATTCTCCTTTGGGATCAACTTTTGCGATTTCGGGCGGACGGAGTGTCAACAAGCTCCATATCTTGACATCTTTTAACTCATCGTTTCTTTTGGCCAGGGCTTGATCCAGAGCTACAACCTGAGCGTTTATTGGACCGTAATCTATCCAATCTCCGGATTTAACTACCTTAATTGCTTCATCAGCAGATACTAATTTTCTTCGGTAATCGTTTATATAATCCATCTACCGCCGCTTCACCTCCCAATAGGAAATTCCCAACCACTATGGTTAATAAGTAGGAACCGATAAATTCCCAAATCTAGGGTTCAATCTTATTGGTCCTTTTCCAGAATCCCAATTTCTCCGCATCCTTAATTAGATCATCCCGGAACTGGGGATGGGCAATAGCGATTAAATTCTCCGTTCGTTTCCATATGGATTGACACTTCATTAATGCCTTGCCATATTCGGTTACAATATAATGAGTCATCTGGCGGGATATGGTGCATGCTGCTCCGGGGGTTAAAAAGGGCCTTATCTTCGATTGCGGATTGCCATCCTTATCCTTATATGTAGAAGACATACAAAGAAAGCTCTTTCCCCCCCGAGAATGGTAAGCACCTAATACAAAGTCCCATTGACCTCCGGTTCCAGTTATCTGACGGGGACCTTGCATTTCCGAAGCAACCTGACCATAGAAATCTGCTTCCAAACAGCCGTTAATGGAAACCATATTGGAAATTTGCGCAATCACATGGGGATTGTTGGTGTAGTCTACTGAATAGGTAGCGATCATAGGGTTGCGATCCATAAACTCGTAAAGCTCCGGTGATCCCAGGGCAAAAGAACATACGATTTTCTTACGATCGAGTTCTTTCCTGGCTCCGCTCAGGCAGCCAGCTTTCCACATATCAAAATAGGCATCAGCCATCATTTCGGTGTGCGCGGAAAGATCTCGCAATCCGGCTGCCGCGATTTGTTTACCCAGGTAATTGGGGAGTCCTCCTATCCCCAGTTGGATACAACAGCCATCATGAATATCCTCCAATATATATTCTGCGATTCTCTTTTCAGATTCCGTAGCTTGCAATATGGCAGCATTAGCCATGGGTTCATTTTCTCCTCTAACCACAAAATCAACTTCAGATATATGAATCTGGTTCCCGTGCCCTCCATATACGTATGGCATATTCTCATTTTCTTCCACTATGGATATTTGGGCATTTTCCATAACTGCTTCACAATGGGATGTATTGATGCCAAAGTTAAAATAGCCGAACTTATCCATGGGGCATACTCTCATCATGGCTACGTCTACTTCCACTTCTCGGTTTCGGTAATAACCGGGAACCTCGTGGTACAGCAATGGTGAGAAACTGCATATTCCCTGGTCAGCAAGTTTGGCGTCCCAGGCGCTATAATGCCAACTGTCCCACTGGAAATGCTCCATTTTCGGGTCGCTAACCGGGACCTCCGGGAAAGGGGGCAGGGATATACCGCTCCTGATATGTACGTCGTGAAGTTCATCTCTTCGTTGGGCCAAAGCTTTATCTAATGCCTTGGGATATCCATTGAAGTACATGTAGTCCACCCAATCCCCAGATTTAACTACTTTTACGGCTTCCTCGGGGGTGCGGTATTTTTCTTTGTATTCGCTTTCGAACATTATTTCAGCCTCCTCATTAATTAACTATTTACCAGTGAATTGGGGCTTACGCTTCTTCGTATACTGGCGTCCTTTTCATATAAAAGGATCTTCAGTTTCATGTCCCGGCCTCCTTTGTTTCCATCTATTTACATTTAAAAGCGATAACCAAAATTTGCAGATTAAAATAACACCTCCTATAAGCGATATTTAAATAAAAATATATATAGTGCAATAAATATGCCAATAATAAGAAATAATAAGGAAGCCCATTCTTAGGGGCTTTTTAAAGAGATATTATTTGGCAGCAATCACTTTTTGTTGCAGAACTGCCAGAAATGCACCAGAATTGCGTCACTTTTAGTATTTTCTACCGTTGTGCAGGGTTGTCCCGGAAGATAAAATGAAATTATAAATATTACAGATTTAGTCGAGATTAAATATATAAAAAGAAATTTAAAGCTGCCTGCGCCAAAGAATGTAGGCAGCTATATTTTATAGAAAGAAGGGATAACGGTGCCCATGCCAAGAAGTCTGAAAAAATCGCTAGCGGTGGCCTTAGTAGTAGTTATGGCAGCAGGAATATTGCAAGGTTGCAGTACCAGGAAGAATGAGAAAACGGAGAATAGAGCCTTTGAGCTTGATTCTTTTGCCATGGGAACAGTAATATCGCAAAGGGTATATGGCAACAATGGACAAACTGCCGTTGATGAGGCTGCCAGTAAGATCGAGTATCTAGATAAACTGTTAACCTTTAATGACACCCAAGGGGATATTTATAAGCTCAATCAAAACGCCGGTATTAAGGGGGTGGAATTAGATCCAGTGACAGTGGAAATTATAAGAAAAGCCCAGCAGGTATCCGCAATGAGTCAGGGAGCTTTTGATGTCACCGTAGGTCCCCTGGTAAAAGCCTGGGGAATAGGCACTGATGCAGAGCGTGTTCCGACCCAGGAGGAATTAAATATGTTGCTGCCTTTCATTAATTATAAAGACATAAACATTGATAGTAATGTGGTGAGTATCAAAAAGAAGGGACAAATGGTTGATCTTGGCGGCATTGCCAAGGGATACGCCGGGGATGCGGTTGTAGATGTTTATGAAAAACATGGTATTAATTCGGCTTTCATTAATTTAGGTGGCAATGTGGTAACAGTTGGCAGCAAGCCCGACGGCAGCCCGTGGAAGGTGGGGATTCGTAATCCCCGACCGGCCGGAGAGGGTGGAGCAGACCTGGGGATTGTAAAAGTAACCGATAAAGCAGTTGTGACGGCGGGAGACGATCAACGCTATTTTATCGGCAACGGACAACGTTACCATCATATTCTCGATCCTGCAACCGGATATCCAGCCAAATCTGATTTAATGAGTGTCACGTTAATAACTGATTCCTCGTTGGATGCGGATGCTTTAGACACGGCCGTTTTTATTTTGGGTCTGGAAAAAGGCCGGGAACTGATCAGGCAGTTCGGAGGGGTTGAGGCGGTGTTTGTTACCACCGATAAAAAAGTCTATGTTACCGAAGGGTTAAAAGATAATTTTCAATTCCTGGGTGAGAGCAGCGGGTACGTATATCAGCATAACATCCAGTAAACGGGGGAATCGTAATATGGAAAACATAAAAAGATTTAAAAGCGGCGACCATATTCTACTCTGGCTCGGGTTTATTATTATTGTTGCCCTGCTGGGATTCTACCTAAAGGGTGAGGCTGTACCAGGCGATGTAAATGCTAGCCGCCGGGCGGTAATAACCCGTAATGGCAACAAAATGGCGGAGTTAGACCTGAATAAGGTGGAAGAACCCCAATACTTTACCTTTGATGATGGAATTCATGTAACCATCCTGGCGGAAAAAGGTTCCATAAAATTCTTGGAGGCTGACTGTCCGGATAAAATTTGTATCAAAACCGGAACCCTGACCAAGCCCGGTTCCCAGGCGATCTGTATGCCAAGTAGAACCATTGTCAAAATTTTAGATGATTAAAAGGGTTAAGCGCCATGAATAAGAAAGACCATAGTACTTTCACCGACCTGGATGGATTTATTAAATTTCTCCTGGCCATAGTCATAGCCATTCTGCCTTTTTATTTTGAAAATCAGGTCAGCTACGGAATCTTTCTGGTTTATTTAGTGATAGTTACACTGGCTTCCCGGATACGCTATCGCACCTTATTACTCAGTGCTCTATCCTACTTTATAATTGTATTAATCCCTTATCTGTTCGGAATATTACTGAATGGATTTCTTTATTTTTTGACCGAAAATACAATATTCATTAACCAGGGGTCGGCAGAGTTATTCTTAAGACTATTTAGATTGTTCATTATCTGGTATGTTAGCATCCTTTATTTCCAAACGACTCCCACGGAAACCATAATAGGTTTATTGGATAAATTCTTTTTCCCCCTTAAGTTATTGAAAATGCCCGTACAGGATTACTTGAAAGTCGTCATGTGTATCGTGATCGAACTAAAGGGAACCGGGGAGGAAATGAAAACCCGCTTTCTCGATCATGCTCGGGCGGTAATCGGAGGAAGCCAGACCAAGTTAAGATCAAAATTTAATGGCATATCCCAAATCATCGTTTCGGCCTTGGTTGATTCGTTTCAAAAGCTGGATGAGTTAGAAAGTATGGTTGCAGAAATTCGCCCGGAGGAGCTGTTTAATTATAAGTTTAAAATGACCAAACCCGAATGGATAGCGGTTTTAAGCCTGGCTGGATTAATATTAATTCTTTATATGCTGGAAAAAGGGTATGGATTGGCCTTATGACGATTACTGAGTTCTTATTATATCTAATCTATGGCTTTTCAATGATAACCATGGGGATTTTTGCCATTGTGCAAAAGGATTCCAGGATAATGAACATATCCTTGATAAAATCCATGAAGTATCTAGGCTTTTTTGGGATTATTCATGGGACGAGTGAATGGATTAGCATGATAATAAAACTGGAGTTGTGTCATCCCCATTTTATGACGGAAACATATTATATCAACATGTTTCTAAAAGCCCTTTCCTTTACCTTCCTGGCGTATTTTGGGTTGGATTTGTTACCGCTTAAGGATAAGTATAAGAGTTTTATACCAGGTATACCTTTCATCGGTTTTCTGTTGTATGCATTAGGTTTTTACTTATTAGTGTATAACTATGGGGTTACGTATCATATGTCCAACACCATATTTAACACGGTTGCGATACGTTATTTTATGGCCATTCCGAGTTGTGCGATAGCTGCTGCAGCTCTCTATATAAATGCGCAATTAATAGCCCAAACAAAATCTGTGCCAATATCCCAAAGATACAAGAATCTAGCCTGGATCCTCATTGCCTACGGTTTCGTGGAAGGATTACTGGTATCCAGAGAAGCTTTTTTCCCGGCTAATATAATAAATCGGGAATTATTTCCGGAATACTTTATGTTAATGACCTTATCTTTTAAGGCAATTGTGGGATTTGTCATCAATTATTTATTAATCAAAGTGATCGATACTTTTAGCTGGGAACAAGAGGAACGCCTGTTTCAATTAGAGAAAATTAGGATAGCTGCCGAAGAGAGGAGAAATCTGGGACTGGAAATACACGACACTATTATTCAGGAATTATATGCCATCGGCTTAAAAATTGAATATTTATCCCAACCCAGAAACCGAGATTCAACCAGAGACCTTTTACAAGAAGTTAAAGGGGATATAACTAGGGCCATAACCAAGACCAGGGAATTCATATCAGTCAATGTTTTAGACGAAATAGAAATAGATCAATTAAAAGATAGCCTGGAGCGATTGGTGCGAAAATATAACGAAAATCAAGGCATAAGAATCATACTAAAGGGTAAAATTTCCCCTTACCTAGGGGG
>CAZYJA010000125.1:0-8101 GCA_964647245.1 uncultured Syntrophomonas sp.
CCCTGGTACAGTATTTCAATCGTATACTGGGTAAGGCAATATCAGGCGAGATAAAACAGGCTTATGAAAAAAGAGTGCAAGCAGCGGGAAATCCTTACGGTTTAAATGCCCAAAGTTTTGTCGTCCTTAAATATGCTACTCTAATTATTGCCCTAATATTAGGAATAATGTTGCGGAACGTGGCAGGCTTCTTAATCATGCTGATTATAGGTTTCCTGGCTCCCGATCTATTTTTAAAGTCAAATGAGACGAAACGCAAATCATTGATGTTAAAAAACCTGCCGGATGTACTTGACCTGCTTTGTGTCAGTGTGGAAGCAGGGCTGGGGTTTGATTCTGCTCTGCAAAAGGTAATAGAGAAGTCCAGCGGGCCTTTAGCTGCTGAATTCGAAAAGACCCTTAAGGAAATCAATATAGGCAAACCACGGCGAGAGGCTTTGCGGGATATGGCGGAGCGGATAAACGTAAATGATATCACGGTTTTTCTGGGTTCTGTAATTCAGGCAGATCAATTAGGGGTTAGTATAGGTAACGTATTAAGACTGCAGTCCAAGCAAGTCAGAGTCAACCGTCGGATGAGGGCGGAAGAGGCTGCTCATAAAGCACCTATCAAGATTCTCATTCCCCTGGTGTTATTCATTTTTCCCACCATACTAATAGTTCTGATGGGGCCTGCTATGATACAACTTATGGATAATTTATAGAATCATGAGTGGGGAAATAATGGGCAAGACCACAATTATTAATGCCAGTAATGGAGAACTGCTGGCCGCCGAGGGCAGTTTAGCCAATACCTTCTTTACCCGGCTTAAAGGATGGCTGGGCAAGAAGACCATGCCTGAAGATGAAGGATTGATTATTTCCCCCTGTAATCAGGTGCATAGTATGGGTATGAAGATTGTGATTGATGTGCTCTTTGTATCCAGCAGCAACGAAATTGTATATTTAATTGAGAAGATGACCCCTCACCGGATTAGTCCCCATATTAGAGCTGCTCATTATGTAATAGAATTACCCGCCGGGCAGATATCTAGAACCGGTACCGAGCTTGGACACCGGGTTGCAATACAGTCGATACCTGGTCCGCAGTCCCGGTGACGCTCTGAAACCCTTCCAGACCGGAAGGGTTTCAGAGTAAGCGACGCAAATGCGGTTGTAACCATTAGAGGGTCTAGAAGCCGGTGCGAAGGTTCTGGGGCATCACAATGGCCCTATACGGCTTGATCTGATATTGAGGAGGGATAACTGGTCCCTTATCTGTAATTTTGCTGCCGACTACAGATGCACTTGCGGGTAAGACCCGGCGCACCTCTAATAAGTTGGTCCCGTACCAATAGGCAAAACTATTAACGATCCCAATGGCAGTAGGGCGTCCGCTACAGGTCCCAATGATACAGGGTTGGCCGTTTACTACCCCCATGTATAAGGCAACATGCGCAATATATTTTTTTCCTTCTCCATCGTATTTCCAGAAGGTAAATATATCGCCAGGTTTAAGCTTTTCCACCCCTGCCAGGGTGTATTTGGATGTTCCAGGCAGCTTTTCTCCATAAACTCCTTCAACCTTTACCCCTACTGAGCCGTAGTCTCTGGCTGCTGAAGTAATGGAGTAGCCGAAATCTTTGTATACCAATGACACAAAATTAGAACAATCAATATATCCGGTAGTCGGATACTTGGTATGCCCATATTTCATGAAGCCGTATTCCATATACCAAATAGCACGGCCGACCAGAGTTTGGGCAGGACTGCCGTCAAATTTGGCCCGGTAAGAATCAACTATCGGTTTCTCATTGCTGTTATAACTGCTAATACTGGCCGCAGTAGGTACGGTAGCGGTGGCTGATACCTGGGATGATGGCACCAACCCTTTTAAGGCAGCATTCAGAGCTGCTTTGGTTATCGGACCAACCAGACCATCTTCTTTTAGTCTTTGGGATTTTTGAAAATCCAGCACCGCAGCATGAGTCTTGGGACCAAACCATCCATCAACACTATTGGTATAAAAACCTAATCCGGTGAGATCCTTTTGTAACTGCGTGACGGCTGAGCCGCTGCTGCCCAAAGCTAGATATGAGGTACCATCAGTGGGCGCGGTGGCGGTGGCTAAGGCAGCATTCAGGGCCTTTTTAGTTATCGGACCAACCAGGCCATCTTCTTTTAGCCTTTGAGATTTTTGAAAATCCAGCACCGCATCATGAGTCTTGGGACCAAACCATCCATCGACACCGTGGGTATCAAAACCTAATCCGGTAAGATCTCTCTGTAACTGACTGACGGCTGAGCCGCTGCTGCCCAAGACGAGATCTTGGGTACCATAATCACTGGCCTGAGCCGGCAAAGGTATTATAGCGACCATGAGTAAGGCTAATATACCCCAAAAAAACAATTGCTTGCAACGTGACTTTATCATAAGTTCATCCTTTCTAGAGTCAGGAATAAGAAGACTTAATTTATTCCATTTTTAAAATCAACTTGCAATTTTATGTGTAAAATCCGAGCATTTCCATCCCACCTCCTTATAAATACTAACAATTCTACTTAAATCATTTTCTACCTTTTGGTAAATATGGACAATTGCATTATCCTTGGCTGACTAGTGGGCACGAAGGAGGAAATAGCCTGATTTTCAAGATTAGGCTAAGATTTGTGGTAAATAATGGGCAGATAATTTGCAAAGAGTAAATGAGAAGCTAGGGTAAAAATTTGACGGAGGTATGAATCGGCTTTTGTTAATTAACAAAACAAATGAGAGGCGGTTGGGGAAAGATGTAGGTGTAAGTAATTACTTGGCAAGCCCTTTGATGATGGTTTTAATCTGGCGCCAATCCTGTACCCGAGTAATGTTGGTTACATCCAAATGATTATTATAGGGATAATCAAACATCAAAACTGGTATTAAATGGCTAAGCTCCAAAGACAGGTCGTGATGGTCTTCGATCATCAAATCAATATCGTTCTCCAGGCAGGCCGCCAGCTTACTAAAATGGTGCATGTTTTCAGTGTTGTTCATGACCAACCTGTCATAGCTGAGTCGGTATTTAGATAACCATTCCAGGGTTGAGGTTGTTACAGACTGATCTCGCTGATTACGTGAGGTTATTAATATTATCGAGTGGCATTGATGTAATTCTTCTATAACCTCTATGGCATGTGGTTTAGGTCTAACATTGCTATAAATATCTGCTAAATAGGTGTTAAGAAAACGTTGGATAAGCTGTGCATCCCACCTGAGGGATGCTTCGAGGCTATATTGGGATAAATCCATTTGAGTGTTAAGATTGTTTTCCTGATCAAATTTATGAATATAGTCCAAAATTATTTCTCGCGTATTGGTAATCGTGTTATCAATGTCAATGCCAATGTTCATTGCAGGTTTCTCCTTATAATCAACTTTCAATACCGCTACTTGCAATTATAGATTATAACCCAAAAAGGTTCTTGGTTGCCAATTTCATAGACCTTTATCGACACCCAGAGGGGACAGGTATTAACCCGTCCCCTCTGACCGTTACCAAAGACCAATAGCTGCGTGTATTCTGAAGACCGGTTTAATCAACGTCTAATCCGGGAATATCCCCTTCAGAGTTGTAGCCCGATACCGATGCGCCTCGGGTCTGGCCTGGCTGTTAACCTTGTTGGCCCGCTCTCTAATGCTATTGCAATTTGCATAACTTAGCGGAGGATATTCCCGCCAATAACCATGCGTTGGGCCTCGGAACTACCTTCATAGATTTCCGTTATTTTGGCATCGCGCATTAGACGTTCCACCTTAACCCCTTTGACATAACCGTATCCACCATGGATTTGCACTGCTTTAACGGTATGCTTCATAGCAGCTTCCGAGCAGAATAATTTAGCCATGGAAGCTTCTTTGGTAAAGGGTTTGCCCTGGTCCTTTAACCAGCCCGCATGATAGGTAAGAAAACGGCATGCCTGCAATTCTGTAGCCATGTCCACAATCCACCATTGGACTGCCTGGTTTTTAGCTATGGGCTTGCCAAACTGAACTCTTTGCTTGGCATAGCTAATGGATTCATCCAGAGCTGCTTGGATAATGCCTATTGATTGGGCTGCAATTCCTATGCGGCCGTGGTCGAAGCAATTCATGGCGATTTTCATACCGTTGCCTTCGCCTCCTAAAAGGTTGGCTTTGGGTATACGACAGTCCTTAAATATGATTTCCGAAGTTTGGGAGGCTCTTATTCCCATCTTCATCATGTGGCTGCCAATTTTGAGACCGGGGGTTCCTTTCTCCACGATAAATGCACTCAGCCCTTTAGGACCCGCACTTTTATCAGTCCATCCGAAAGTGAGATAGGTGTCGGCAACTGGACCGTTGGAGCAAAAGGTCTTGGTACCATTGAGAACATATTCGTCCCCGTCCAGGACGGCGGTGGTAGTTGCTGCTCCGACATCAGTTCCGGCTCCAGGTTCAGTTAAAGCAAAGGCTCCCAGGTGTTCTCCTTTGGCCAAGGGAGGAAGATAGGTTTTCTTCTGTTCTTCGCTACCAAAGTTCAATACCGCCATAGCGGATAGGCTGGTGTGCACTGACATAGTAAAACCGGTTGCAGCACAGGAACGCGAAAGTTCTTCAACGGCAAGGGCATAAGTTAAATAATCTGTACCCTGCCCGCCATACTCAATGGGAAAAGGCATTCCCATCCAGCCGCCCTCAGCCAGCTTGGCGATTATTTCTTTAGGATAGCGGGCCGTCTCATCGAGTTCGACTGCAATAGGTTCAACATACTTTAGGGCAAATTCCCGCATGTTACTTCGGATAAGTTCTTGTTCTTCGGTCAATTTAAAATCCATCCAAAAACCTCCTTTTTTTAACTTATAAGGAAACTATAGTTGGTATGCGAACTACTGTCAACAGGTTGTGTATCTCTTTTATCTGCATTAAATGACTAAAAATATAGAAATAAAAAGAGGTTTGGTATTAAATACCAAACCTCTTGGATGATCAATAGTTTAAACTATCGGCTATTACGTCTTGCCTGGAAACAATCCCGGCAATAAACCGGTCTGTCACCTGTAGGCTCAAACGGAACTGTTGTATCCTGACCACAAGAAGCACAAACTGTTTTAAACATTTGACGCTCTTCTCTGTAACCAGAGTTACCGCCGCCACCGTAACCATTGCGTTGCTGTTTGCGTGCTTTCCGGCAATCGGGGCAACGACCTGGTTCGTTTTCAAAGCCTTTTTCTGCGTAGAATTCTTGTTCTGATACTGAGAATAAGAATTCGTTGCCGCAATCTTTGCAAACGATATACTTATCTACTAACATTTGTTCATCTCCCTTCTGGAATTACTCTTGGACTAGTTTCCCCACAAAGGAGATAATTTAAAGAACAAGGCAATAAAAATTGTAATTCATTATATCGCCAATGTCAAATATTATCGCTTTATTTTATTATCATTTGGCCAGTTGTATGTTACAATAGTCAAGTTGTTTAATATATTAAAGGTGTTATCAGGTAAAAATTGATAGTGCCTGCAAAGAAAGTCGGTAGTAGTAAAAAATGATAACGACCAGTGAGTTAACCTTAGGATTTGGGGCACGCCCCCTATTTGAAGATGTGAATATTAAATTTACGCCGGGCAATTGTTATGGCCTTATAGGAGCCAACGGGGCCGGAAAATCAACTTTCCTAAAGCTTTTAGCGGGGGAAATTGAAACCACTAAAGGAAATATCATAATTCCCGCGGGGCTGAGACTTTCAGTGCTTAAACAGGATCATTTCGAGTTTGATGAATTCGCGGTAATTCAGACCGTACTAAAAGGGCATGCCCGCTTATACGAGATAATGGAAGAAAAGGATGAAATATATGCCAAGGCTGATTTCTCCGAAGCGGATGGTTTAAAAGTAGCCGAACTGGAGGGGGAATTTGCCGAGCTAAACGGTTGGGAAGCTGAATCGGAAGCGGCCACTTTGCTGAATGGACTAGGCGTTCCGGAAGACTTGCATGATAAAAAAATGCAGGAATTAGACGGCAGCGACAAGGTCAAAGTGCTGCTGGCCCAGGCTTTATTTGGGCATCCGGATATATTGCTCCTGGATGAGCCCACCAACCATCTTGATATCGCATCTATTTCCTGGCTGGAGGATTTTCTATCTGATTTGGATAGCACCGTAATCGTGGTGTCCCATGATCGCCATTTTTTAAATCATATTTGCACCCATATAGCAGATATTGATTACGGTAAAATTCAGCTTTATGTAGGTAATTATGACTTTTGGCTGGAATCCAGTCAGCTGGCTTTGCAACAGACCAAAGATGCCAATAAAAAGAACGACGCCAAGATTAAGGAGCTGGAGGAGTTTATTCGGCGTTTCAGCGCTAATGCTTCCAAGTCTAAGCAAGCCACGTCCCGCAAGAAGCAGTTGGAGAAGCTGGCCCCGGAAGACATCAGGCCTTCTTCCCGGCGTTTACCCTGGATACAATTTAAACCGGAGCGGGAAGCGGGCGTTAACATACTAACGATTCAAGACCTCAATAAGACCATAGATGGAGAGGTAGTCTTAAAGGATTTTAATCTAACTGTCACCCGAGGCGATAAAATTGCCCTGGTCGGCCCCAATGAACTGGTTAAAACTACTCTAATGCAAATCCTGATGGGCGAGATGGAGGCCGACAGTGGAGAGATTACCTGGGGATCGACAACCAGTCGGGCCTATTTGCCCAAGGACTATAATGCCTATTTTAACTCTAATTTAAACCTGATTAACTGGATGCGCCAGTATTCGATCGATCAAGAAGAAACCTTCGTCAGAGGTTTCTTAGGCAGAAT
Organism: uncultured Syntrophomonas sp.; assembly: GCA_964647245.1. GTDB lineage: Bacteria > Bacillota > Syntrophomonadia > Syntrophomonadales > Syntrophomonadaceae > PHAA01. The sequence continues at coordinate 6,798 of CAZYJA010000125.1, forward strand.
GTTATTCTCCGGTGAAGAATCTTTGAAAGAAGCTAATGTTTTATCAGGAGGGGAGCAGGTCAGATGCATGCTGGCCCGTATGATGCTTTCCGGTGCCAATGTACTGCTTCTGGATGAGCCTACCAACCACTTGGATCTGGAGGCCATTACGTCTTTGAATAATGGTTTGACCGCTTTTCCCGGAACGGTATTTCTTATATCCCACGATCATCAGTTACTGCAAACCGTAGCTAATCGTATCATAGAAATCACTCCCGAGCGGGTGATCGACAAACTAACGACCTATGACGAGTATCTGGAAAGACAAGATTTATAAGGTCAAACGTAATGCGTTACACCGCGTTACACCGGGACGTTCTTTCTGTAACAAATACAAATATAAGATCTAAACAATGGGACCCGGCGTAAAAACGACGGGTCTTATTTATTGAATTGATATAATGGTAATAGATGTATTAGGTTTCCGTATGGTTTAGTGAGACAACGGTGCGATAGTTGAGTTTATCATGGATTGGACAACTCTAGGTCATTGCGCCCGATGTTTATATTAAGAAAATCTTTCCGGCGTTTTTTCTCAAGCAAGCTGCCTAATGAAATTAAAAAGAACCTACATCGCCTTACTTCTACCTCGGTGATAGCTGGGATGGGCTTGGATAAGGAAGTGGCCCTGCTAACCGATGGGAGTTTTCCGGAGCGACTCCAGGAGCCTGTATCGGATCACATCCTGTTATGTTGTGCCATTCCCTTTTAACTTCAAAGCATAGATTATTAAATAAAGAAGAACCAGCCATATTGCAATAATAACAAGTCCAGCATATATTCCATTCATTTTTAAAACAGATTGCTCTTTCTGTTTTTCTCTACATTCTAAAATTATATCATCAGGTATAAGTTTTATAGCTAGGGCAATACCCGCAGGAATAAGAATTAGATCATCAAGATATCCCAAGATAGGGATGAAATCTGGTATCAAATCAATTGGACTTAAAGTATATGAATCGATTAAAGCAATCAATGCCTTGGCATACCAAGGGGTACGATTATGTTTTAACGCTAAATATAATATGCCGAGGTTAGCTTTCATTTTTTTAGCTCTGGATTTTAGACATTGAATGTTCATTTTCAGTTCTCCCTCAAGGTGAATCAGTATTATTATGTAATATTACCTGATTTAGTGAGCAGGCAATAGAAAATATAACAATCATGAACCGTTAATTTATATTACTAGAAAGGTCTTTCGCCGTCATTTATCAAAAGGATTGCTTAGCTTAAGCCTCTACCACCAACAGATTTCTATTGGGGTC
>CAZYJA010000126.1:0-8021 GCA_964647245.1 uncultured Syntrophomonas sp.
GGACTTTTTCTTGTCCGGCCAGCTGAATTGGTAGCGTTCCTCCGGGCCTTCCACCACAACGCTGGAAAGCTCCTGGCGCAGTACATCAAAGTCAATGGCATGCTCAACGATGGCTGATCCATCCTCGCGGTAACCTTTGATGACCTCAGTCAGCGCATTGGGGAACAGCGCTCCTATTTTTTCAATATTCTCTTCTACTTTGTTAACGGAGTGCATTTTCAGCTTATCCATATTCATTCTCCTTTTTCTTCGGCTAACTCTTTTTTCAAACCCTGCAACTGGGTAAATAGTTCAAATCGTTTCTTGGGTTGTTTTTCGTCGCGAGAGAGCCGTTCTAATTTATCGATTTCCTTTTGCAATTTTAAGATTGTATCCTGTCTTTTTATTTTTTCAGCAATAGAAAGTCGATCGTCAGTGGGAACTTTTTCTTGCAGTGCAATCTGCTCAATAAAGCCTTCCCAAATCTTATCGAGATTAAGACCCCTGGCATCCAGATTTAGGTCGGTAAGCGGCATCCAACTGGTTTTGTACAGCTTGCTGTAGTATAAAGCCAACTGTCCCTGTCCTTCAAATTTTAAAAGAAATAGCAGCTTATGGGCATTTTGCCGGGCTATATTTTCGACAATACGGTAGTCCATGGCCTGCTTTTTCAGTTCAATGGAGAGAACCAGAATTTCAGATACCTCGGCTCCTTTTTCCATATTTATCGTATCTGGTGCCAGCTTATATTCCATGACAATACGTTTCACATCTGCCACGAATTTTTCGCGGATTTCGCTGGAGAGGGTCAGCCGTTTATAAAAGGCTTCCTTCGGCATGATTCGTCCAACAACAGCTCTGCTTGGAAAAGTCAGCACCCTATCACCACCATAAAGCAAATTAATTCAAAGTCATCCAGACCTGAAATGCTGCCAGTCAGGAAAGTCGTTTGTCCATCACTGAAGAAGCTGTCCAGATCACTTTCTTCTTTAACTCTGATAATAGAAGCAATCGCTTGCTGGAGCAAACCCGAAACCCGCTCCATTTTTTTGCCATCGTTGGTTTCACGATTAAAGATATTACAAGCTTCCATATCGGGAGCATGCTTGCCACGTGCGAAATGACGCATAATATCAAGGATAGCTTTTGGTTCCAGATGATTGCAGATGACCTCTCCATTCTCACCAACATATACCATGTAAAACGGATGCAGGCGGTTTTGATTTTCAATATCAACCGCCTTATTAACGTTCTTTAATACAAAAATCACGCCCGGCTTTTCACCGCGCACTGCTGCATGAATGCCGAATGGAGTCCGGTCCAGATTCGGATGTTCCTTAATGTAGGCCAGCAAGTCCATGCGAAATTCATTGAGTCCCAAATCCATGATCGAAATCCCGGTAGTCATATCTTCCAGGTCTACTACCTCGTTCTGCAACTTTTCCAACTGTTGACGGCGATAGGTCAGATCACCATTTTCATCCTGATTAATATAGTCATCATCCCCCGTGGAGGTCATGACCGAGATCCGCATTTTCGTTTCAACGCGGCTTTTCAGGTTTATATAGTCATCCAAAGCCAAGTCCGGCCAGAAGTTCACCAACTGAATCACCTGGTTCTTACTGCCGATACGGTCAATACGTCCAAAGCGCTGAATAATACGTACCGGGTTCCAGTGGATATCATAGTTAATTACCCAATCACAATCCTGAAGGTTTTGCCCCTCGGATATACAGTCGGTCGCAATCAGAATATCAATATTGTTATGATCATTGGGTATGAATAGAGACTTCTCTTTGGAAACCGGTGAAAAGCAGGTCAAAATAGTATTCATATCGATGGGGAACTTTGGAATGGTGGTTCTTCCGTCAATTGACCCGGTAATTAAGGCGCTGTTCAGGCCATATTTAGCTTTAATAATAGTGCTGATATTTTCATATAAGTACTCGGCAGTATCAGAGAAGGCGGTGAATATTATAATTTTTTTATTATCCTGGTTGATGGGGTTTACGATTTTCTTTTCTATAACGTTCATAAGCTCATTCAGTTTATAATCATACTCCGGCGTAATGTCTTCAACCATCAGGAGCAATAATTCAAGAACTTCCAGATCAGCCGTCAAATTACGCTGCCACGATAAGTAGTCCATATCACGGAGATCAATTTTAAATTTTTTACCGACATTAAAAATATCTAAGTTTTGATCATCCAGATCTATGTCACCAAAATCACCAATATCCTGCACAGCAGCTTCGGAACCGAACAGTAGGTTGTCAATGAGATCCAGGGTGTCATAAATTTGATCATACATACGTTTCACGGTGAGCTGGAACGAATGCACCGAGCTTTCCATTCTCTTGAGCAAATTAATACTCATTAAACGACGAATTCCTTCTTCGCGTCCGCTCTGGGATAGCCATTTGCTGTGTTCCGATTCCAGGTCAATATATTTGACTATCTTACTGGCCAAGATATAATTAGTCGGCGTATAAACAGATAAATTCAACTGCATCAGATGTTCATATATTTGCTCATAGTTGATGGCGTTATTTAGATTGGTCAGCTTGGGTCGTAAGGAGATTGGCTTGTTTCGTTCTGGAAAACCGCCAATTGCTGAGGTATCATAATAACGCTTTATATGTTTTCGCGAACGCGCAATAGTCACGCTGTCCAATACCTCAAAAAAGTCAAAATCCAGCTGCTTCAGTAAGGCGGAAGTGGAACGCAGTTCTGGTGGTTGCTTGCTCCAGGCATTGAACACCTTCTGAGCCTGACGGAAAATGGTGTCAATATCTGAGTTAGTGTCTAGTTTATCATTAATCAATTCTGCTTGTCCCTCATAAGCCAGGGCCAGTTGGTTGCGCAGATCATAGAAACGATTATTAACGGGTGTAGCCGACAGCATCAATACTTTCGTTTTTACCCCAGGACGAATGACTTTGTTCAGCAGCTTTAAATAACGGTTTTCTTTTTCATTTTCTTCTCCGGAAATAGCCCCTCCGTTGCGGAAGTTATGCGATTCATCAATAACTACCAAATCGTAGGTACTCCAATTGATTTGATCGAGCGGTAAACCAGTTACTGAATCTCCACGTTCCCGTGACAAATCCGTATGGAAAAGCACATCATACCTCAGTCGATCTTTGGTTAGGGGATTGTTGATTAGTTTGCCGCGATAAGTCATCCAATTGTCTTTTAATTTTTTAGGACAGAGAAGCAGCACATCTTTATTGCGGTTTTCATAATACTTGATCACTGCCAGCGCAGTAAAGGTTTTACCAAGACCAACACTATCTGCTAAAATACAGCCATTGTACTGTTCCAATTTATTTATTATGGCCAATGCGGCATCCTTCTGAAAATCATATAGCTTATTCCAGATGAGGCTGTTTTTAAAACCAGTTGCCTCGTTAGGAAGAATATCTTCGGAAATATCTTCAAGAAACTCGCTAAAAATGTTGTGAAGAGTAATGAAATAAATAAGTTCAGCCGAGTTTTCCTGATAAACAGCCGAAATATATTGGGTTACTTCATCGGTCACATCCTGAAGGCGGCTCTCATCTTTCCATATACTCTCAAAGAGCCGAATGTATTCACTGCTGAATGGAGCCTCAAATTTATTTACCATGTTATAGACATTGCTGCCGCGCTCACAACCAATATCAACAGTTGTGAATCCGTTTAGTGGCATATAGGTTAGCTGCTGATCAGGCGTTTGTACGTTGAGAAATCCCCCCATGCTCTCTTGGGTAGAGTTTGATTTAAAGGTGACCTTCTTTCTAATCCAATCAGCACATTCCCGGGCAATGGCTTTTTGTGATAATTCATTCCTTAATCTCACTTCAAATTCAGTACCATATAGGCTTCTTTCCCTATGTAGCCGGGGAATATAAAATTCTCGTTTCTCCTTGGGGGACTTTTCGGTTACAAATGTGGGCGAGGTGAATATAAACTGCAGGGAATCAATGTTACTCAACTGATGCTTTAGCTCCTGATAAGCATAAATCGAAAAACAGGTTGCTGCAATAGAAATACGGCTTCCCGGTGCAATGACATGGACTAAATCATCCTTTACTATTTTTGTTGTATTGTTAAACACTTCCATGTTCTATACCCCCAATAATCAAACCAAAATATCAGCCCCATAAAATAATATAGTTCAACACGCGCGTTTTACTAAAGTTAATGATTATTCTAGTAAAGCGCAATGGCTTAATTCGTTACGTCTTTTAGGTACAATAGCATTCACTGTTGACTAATTTCTCTTAAAATTTCCATATCCCTGCAAGTATGCGGACCAGAGTTTCTAAATGTTAAAATAAGTATTGCTCAGGGCTCAACCACGTTAAACCTTCCGCGATTTCTTAGACTTCGGTCACCAGATCAACTTTATGTCCCAGTAATTCTTCAAGTTCCAACTTAAGCCCCACCAGATCAAAAAGACTTCGATCCGATTCAAAATCAGCGAGAAAATCAATATCACTGTCCGTTCCTTCTTCTCCTCGGGAAGTAGATCCGAATACGCGTATATTAACGGCACCATGTTTCTGTGCATTTTTTTTATTACCCTTGCTTAAATGCGACTATGAAACTGATTTTCAATTTTATTCCCTGGTACCCTTCTTTTCTTAGCTATTCTCCTTCCTTTGCAATTCTAATTACATCTTTAATCCCAATGACAATTTCTTCTTCCTCATTCTTTATCATTACCTTTTGCCATCGTTCATTACCGTCATTATAGAAGTGCAGACATCCTTGCGCTTGCTTTTCAACGCCCGCATCATCGTATTGTACCCAGCAGGCAATGGGTTCCTTTAGGTAATAGGGTAGCTTACTGCGGGTTTGTTTTTTCATCAAATCATCCGATTTTACAAATTGCATTTCCGAATCACTGTACGATATGTTATTAGATTTGGAGTGCTGGTCAACAATCTTCTGGGCATACGGGGAAAGCTGCTTATAAACGGTGTCGGCTATATTTCCCAAGGTATCTTCAAAAATGGTACCCCGACTGAGCAGCTTAAGCCCGACGGTCAAGGAAAATATCTCATCTGTCCGCAGGGCCAGGAATAGGGGGTGAATCAGCGAACTATAGGTGTTGCCCCGTTGGAGCTTGCTTACTTTCATCGAAATGTCCATAAATTCAAAACCATCCAGCAGGATTTTCAAATCCTGGTTCAAGGTCCGCTCACTAATTCCGAAAGTATCAGCAATATCGGCCCGTGATTTACTTCCGTCATGCAGATATTTCAAAATTCGCAGCAATCGTTCCTCACGGCTGCGACACTTAAAGTTTTGTAAAAATTCCAGATCCATGGAGCAGGAGTATTGATTCACAATGTACTGAAGCAATATTAGCAGACGACTAGCCTGAATTTGTTTGTCTTTGGGATATGAGCGCAGCCCGGCCTCTATCCCGGCAGTAAAACTACCGGGGTCCCGCAGTAAAATAGCCAGCGGTGTTAGCAGTATGTCGCTGTCCCCCGTGCCGTGGTAGTAGCTCTCAAACCAGTTGTTTAATTTGTCAGCTTCCTGGGCTGCCTTTTTCCCTTGGCGCCCAAAAGCATTACCAACTGCTTCGATAAGTGTAATCTGCGGTATATTTACTGCCATAATTCTGTCACCTCTTTCTGGTTTTCATTATAGCGCTATTATCATGGCGAATAATGCTAATCCCGTGAAAATATGAAACTCAGGTTCATGGCAGTCTTTTATTTTCTACGATAAGATGAGTTCATAAAAAGGAGGCGATGACATGAGAACATTAGTAGTTGGCGACACTCACGGTTGTCTGGATGAACTGCAGACTTTGCTGAATGAGGCAGCACTTGATTTATCACAGGACAGGCTGGTTTTACTAGGAGACTATATTGATCGAGGGCCTAAGTCTTATGAACTGCTGCAATATTTGCGCACCCTGCAGAATGTTCATGGCAAGTATAAGGTTATCCTGTTGCGAGGTAATCATGAACAAATGGCTATCGAATATCTGGAAAAGGATAATGCAAACTGGCAATATAACGGCAACGGAATGACCTTACGTAACTTTGCCGATAAGCAGGCTAATATTAAGGAAGCGGTCAATTTTTTTAAAACCCTGCCATTATTCTTTGCTGATGAACATTTTATCTATGTACATGCTGGCCTAAGACCGGGAATAAAGCTGGAGAATCAGCTAGCTGATGATCTGCTCTGGATCAGGGAGGAGTTCTATCGGAGTTCATTTGATTTCGGTAAAACGGTCATTTTCGGGCATACCCCAACTCAGTTTATCAATGGAAAATATTCTCCGCTGATGCTAAGCAATAAGATTGCGCTGGATACCGCATGTGTCTACGGTGGCGTCCTCAGTGCACTGGAAATCAATGAGGGGCGCATCACTCGGATATATCAGGTACCAGCGGAAGATTACCGTGGTCAACAAACAGCTTAAGAAATTGAAGGAGGAGAATGAAATGTATAGATCAGGAATGAAGGTTAGGCTTAACAATAATAGAGCGAATGACGAGTATCCGCAGTTAGTGGCCGAGGAATACCTAGTCAAATTCTCCTATATGACCAGTACCTATACTTGGGTGGTACTGCACGATTTCCCCGACCAAATTTTCAATGCTGCTGCATTTATTAAGGGGGAGCAAGACCCGTTTTTTGCAGTTAAAACCATCGGGGGCGGATTATTGATTAGTGACATTGAATATTTAGATTACCTGGCCTCACCCGACCAAGTCCTCGACTATAAAGAGCTGCAAAACATGGACGAAATGCGGAGTATTTTGAGGGTTGTGCGGGTTGTGGAAGATCTATCAATTCGGAAGAAGAAAATGGATATGTTGGCGTCAACGACCTGGTCTTTTTGCCGGTCTGCTCCAAATGCTGCCTACAATATCCTCAGATAAAAGCATTAATACCCAAAAGGCCCACGTATCACGATATAAATCCGGATTGGTGGGAGGAACTGAAGCTATATGGTGACATGATCAAACATCCAACCCTTAACGCGGATATTCAAAAAGAAATTGATGCCCAATGTGATAACTGCGAAAAGGCGGATTGTCATCCTGATTGTAGCAAGGGGGTATGTCCCTACTACTCCCTTGAGGATTATCTGCCTTTATACCAGCCGATGCTATTTCGTGAAATGAAACAATGGACCGAAGATCGGTTGCGCGGAGAATACCCAGATCCAAACGAGCAATAAGTATGTGGCAACCATCCGGTCACCGTTTTGATTCACACAAAGACGAAGACCGCGCCCAACTTCCTGCCGCTTTATATCCCTGCAAACAACCATTTTTCCAGATAAGCCGACCCCAATCCTGAGGAAATGGGTATTATGGCCGAGACCGCGGTATATAAACAGGTTGCAGCGTTTTATTATCAATATACTACCAAGGTCGGCTATTATCGCGGAGGTAAAAAGGATAATGAAATCGACATCGTTGTAGATTTCCCAACCGGAAGGATTCTTATAGAGGTCAAGTATCGTGAAAACGCGACTATTGGACAAAAGGATGCCATATATATCCATGCCGATGAAGCTGTATCTTCAATAGTAGTGACCAAAAAGGAAAATGACTATGGCCTGCAGAATTCCGCCGGCAACAAAAAGATATTATGAATTCCTGCCTTTGCTTTTTTATATCTGTTGGGCAATGCGGAGAAGCATGGATATAAGGGGCGATAAGTAATAGAAGCAACAAAGAGAAAATATGCAATTTTTGTTAGTTATCAGAGGTGAGGATATGGGTCTGCCACCCAATTTTGGTTCATATTTTGTTTACAACTCTGTTATAAGTCCAATGATTCGTTTGGAAGCAACCTTTGTAAATGTTCTTTAATCTCTGCTAAATTACGGGATACTACATTCCACACTATTTTTAGGTCAACTCCCATATAATCGTGAACCAACACATCCCGCATGCCGGCCATTTCCTTCCATGGAATTTCCGGATGCTGTATACGCAATCCAGGGGATACTCGTTTAGTGGCCTCACCTATGATTTCCATGTTTCGAATAACCGCATCCTGAATTAACCGAGAGT